>CALBVR010000302.1 GCA_937969565.1 uncultured Acidimicrobiales bacterium
ACCGACTGACGAACTCGACGGCTCGGTCGTCGAGGTACCGGTTGCGCCCGGAACGGTGGTGGTGGTGCTGGTCGTCGAGCTGGTGGACGAGGAGGAGGAGGAGGAGGAGGTGGACGAAGACTCGGCGCCGTCGTCGGCGGAGATGAGCTCGACGGGTGTGGGCTCCTGGAGTTCGTTGACGACCACGGCGCCGCTGACCGCAGCAGCGGCGACGCCTCCGGTGAGGGCGACCTTTCCGATCGTCGTTGCGGCCAGGGCGGAGAGGTGGGCAAGCATTGGTGTTCTCGCTTTCGGTTCGGCAGCCACCGGGGCGACCGCAATGTCGTGTTCGCGACGTGGCGCAGAGACGAACTCCGTCAATGCACGATTCGGCTCCACCCCGGCACCATCGCCGAGCGACCGCATCTCGGAAACGAACTCACCCAGGGGCGAACCGTCGTTGTTGCCGTCGGCAATCGCATCGAGTGCCCGCCGAGAGCGGCGTCGAAATGAACCTGAACCAACCATGTCAACCCTCCAAACGCCCGAGACCCGGCCAAGGGGTACGGGCGCACACAAGAAACTCTCGAGCGCTCACGTGTTTCCGTCTTCCAAGAGCGCCTCGAGCCGGCGCAGGCCACGCCTCTGCAGTTGTTTGACCGCGCCGCGACGTCGACCTGTGGCCGTGGCGATCTGGTCGATGGTGAGGTCGGCCACGAAGCGGAGCGTCAGCACTTCGCGCTGCTCATCGGTGACTGCGCCGAGCAGTGCCTGCAGACGATCGTCGCCGAAACGGCGTTCAGCATCCGCCACAACATCGCCGCCGGCGATTGATTCGCCGCGAGTGAGTTCGGTCGTGTCCGGAGTGCGGCCCTGTTTGCGGTACTCGTCGATCACGCGGTTGCGGGCGATCTGGAACAGCCACGCCCGGAACGCCCGCTCGTCGCCCGAGAAGGATCCGATGGCGGCAAACGCCTTCACGAACACGTCGTTGACGACTTCGTCGAGGTCGGCCACGCCCCGGGCACGAACGAAAGCCGACACCCGTCCATTCCAGGTTGCGAACAGGTCGTCGAACGCCCAGCCCTCGCCGTTCTGCGCTGCGGACAGCAGCGCAGCGAACTCAGGCACGAAGACCTGAACGCGGCTCGAAGACAAAGTCATGCATGTACGACAACGATGACACCCCCGAAATGGGTACGGGCTGACTTGAGCTGGTCACCGCTCCGAGCGCATGAGGGCTCGAAGCGTCTCCGCATTCGCGTAGCCGACTCGCATGGCGATGTCGGCGGTGCTGAGATCCGTCGTGGCCGCCAGGTGACGAGCTCGTTCGAGTCGCAGTCGACGCACGAAGCCGAGCGGGGTCAGGTTCAGCGCGGTGCGCACACGTCGTTCGAGGGTTCGTCGGCTGGTGCCGATGGCTTCGGCCGCCACGCCGACGTCGAACGGTTCGTCGAGTCGGGCCCGAACGTGCCGTTCGAAGTCGATGACGATCGGGTCTTCGTGGTTGAGGTGTTCGTAGGCGACAAACGCCGCCTGAGACGGGCGTTCGTCGATGAGGAGCAGCTTGGCGACGTGCTGCGCAAGGTCGGGGCTGATCGACCGGACGATCGACAGCGCCAGGTCGATGTGGGCGAAGGCGGCGCCGGCGGTGATGACGTTGCCGTCGACGACGACCATCGTGTCGAGATCGAGGTTGATGGTTGGGTAGCGCTGACGGAAGCCTGGACCCAGAAACCAGCTCGTGGTTGCGTGGTGAGCGTCGATCCGTCCGGTCTCGGCGAGCGCGAAGACGCCGGTACAGGCGGCCGCGATGCGCGTGGTCGACGTGTCGATCTCGCCGAGCGCCCGGATCATCGAGCTGCCGGCGCGCCCGCTGAGTGCCTCGACGGTGTCGGGGGTAGTCAGCGTGCCGAGGGCGGGCACGATCACGACGTCGAACTGGTCGAGATCCGAGAGCGGGTGATCCACCTCGAGCGTCATGGAGGTGGTGGTGCCGACCCTGCGGCGAGCGCCGGCGATGGCCAGTTCGATCGGCTCGATCCGCGGGTCGACGTCGCCACGAACCGAGTCGGCAACCCGCACGATGTCGATCACCGACGCCACCGCGGACCCGAAGCAACCGTCCTGAACAACCATTCCGAGGTGCATGGCGCAAACAATAGCATTCCTGCCGTATACGCCACTGTTCGGCCCGGGAGTGGATCCGTACCTTGAACTCATCGCCGGAGAGAACAACCTCCCGGCAAGCACAAGGAGAACCACCATGTCTGCACCCACCACCCTCCCCTACGCCTTCGTCGCCAAGATGGTCGCAAAGCCCGGCCAGGAGTCGGCGCTCGCAGAGTTCCTCGCTGGCGCTCTTCCGCTCGCCAACGACGAGGCGGGCACGGTCGTCTGGTTCGCCGTGCAGACCGACGAGAGCACCTTCTGGATCTTCGACGCATTCCCATCCGAAGCCGACCGGAACGCACACGCCACCGGCGCCATCGTCGAAGCGCTGGGCCAGAACGCCGACCGGCTCCTCGCCGTGGCCCCGGAGATCCTTCCCGCAGACGTCCTCGCCTCGAA
>CALBVR010000303.1 GCA_937969565.1 uncultured Acidimicrobiales bacterium
GATCTGCCCCGACAGCTCCATGGCTCGAAGGTGATCCGGCGGCGAGAGCCGGAGCGCCGCTTCGGCCTCGTTGTGGAGCTCGCCCACCTGACGGGCGACTCCGGGTGCACGGGACGGGACGTCGTGGCGATGTTCGTCCACGTAGTTCAGCAACAACGCAGCGTCCTCGGCTGCATTCGCCACCGCCGGCCCGGAACCTTCCTTGGCGGCCGCCAGCAACACGTCGAGTTCGTCGCCTTCATCCAGGAGCTCGTCGGCCAGGTCGATTGCGGTCTGGGCCGAGTCGAGCTCGCGGTCGACGCCCTGCATCATCGACAGGTCACGCGGCAGATCGCCGAGTTGCTGGACAGAAAGCAGCGACGCTGCAGCTCGTTCGAGCTGACGATCGGCCTCGTCGGGATGAGAGTGCAGCTCGTCGAATGAAGACGTTGCGTGTGAAGACGCCCAGCCATGCATCGTCGAACGCAGTTGCATGACGCGACCGCGCTGCCCCTCGATCTCGGGGCCCATGTCGTCACGCCGCCGGTGGGTTTCCTTCCACCGGTCCTCGAGGCTCTCGAGGTCGGCAACGAGCGAATGCACTTCCGAGGCAATCGGCGTGAGTTCGGCATTCAACCGGTCGACGTCGATGCGCATGGCGATCGGATCCACACCCTGGAGTTCGGCAGAGAGCGTTGCCAGACGCTGCTGGCCGGCCGCAACCTCCCAGCCTTCCGCGGCGCGTGCCTCCGCCGCCTGCAATCCCCGAGTGACAGCTTCACCGGCGAGGCGATGCTGCTCGAGCAGCGCGTCCGGAAGGCCACGCAGCTCTTCCACCAGCGTTTCGAGCGCTGCGACCGTGGACTCGGCTTCCTCCACCACCGAGGTCGCCTTTGCGACATGGCCGGCCACCTCGGCCTGATCCTCGTCACTCATGCCGCGCACGTCGTCGTCGGTGACTTCGGAGACCGGCGACCACGCCTCGTAGAGCGTGCGGGACGCCTGCGCGGCTTCGAGCTGTGCTGCGTCGAGCCGAGCCATCGCCCCGCCGGTGATCCGATCGCCGACCATCGTGGCGGCCTGCTCCGCATCAAACCAGCGAGCCTGGACGTCAGTCACCCGCATCGATGCCAGCTCGAAGGAGCGAGCCGATTCGCCCGCACGCCCCTGACGGGTGCGGCGCCGGGTGTACCACCAGGCTCCACCGCCGACGACGGCGGCCGTGCCGACCACGCCGGTGCCGATCGGTGTCGCGTAGTCGGGTGGAACGGTGTCCAGCCCCTCGACCGCTCCCCCCACGCCGCTGGACAGCCCAGCGGAGATCGCCCCGTCGGCGAAGAACGTGTTCATCCGATTCACGATGTCGGCCGAGTCGTCGTCGAGCCGTTCATCGAGGTCGTCGCCGTAGCTGAACGCCGTGAATCGGTCCCCGACCGACACGGCGAGCAGGACGGTGTTGTCCGCAACGTTGGCGGGCGCATCGAACGCCTGCGGGCAGGAGATGCGGGCCGCCGCGGCGAGCTCGGCGTCGAGGTTTCCGCTCGACGGGAGCTGGTCCACGGCGTAGACCATGAAGTCGACTCCGGTCTCGGCTTCCGCAGCCTGAACGGCAGCCCGGAGGCCCTCCACATCGCTGAGCTGCCCGTACTCGTCGATGAGATCACACGCTTCCTGGGCCGCGGCAGGAGCAGCCGCACCGACGACGAGCGTCGCCGCAAGGACGAGGGTGGCAAGAACGGGGCGTAGACGAACCATGCTCAGAATCTAGTTCCCGACGGGAAGTCGTCGACCACCAGCGGGAATCCGGGCCGACCGGTGGCGGGTTCGCTCCGTGTGCCACTCGCCGTCCTCCGCTCCCGCCTCGCTCTGGCCCTGCCTGCGCTGTTCACCCTCGGCTGGCTCATCTACGTCGAGGGATCCGACCAGTGGGAGCGAGTGGCGGCCGTGTGGCCGACCTCGGCAACCATGATCTTCGGCAGCTTCGTCGCCGGCTCGACGCCTCAGGGCGGTGGAGCGGTCGCGTTTCCGGTATTCACGAAGATGCTCGAGATCACCGGACCCGTTGCCCGGACGTTCGCGCTGTCGATTCAGGCGACCGGAATGGTCATGGCCTCGGCCACGATCCTGCTCTCCGGGCGAAGGGTCGAAGCTCGCGCCATCGTCCTCGGATCGGTTGGCGGGCTGATCGGTTTCCTGTTCGGGGCGTTCGTGCTGAGCGACCCGTCGGCACCCTGGTGGGTTCCCCGAATTCCGGGCGCCTGGATCAAGGTCGGGTTCACGATTGCGATCGCGGCCATGGCGTTCATCATTCGGGACTGTTTCGCCGGTGGCTCGAGCGGCCACGACGCCATGCCGGAGTGGACGAACCGAAGCATGGGCACCCTGTTGGGCTTCGCCACGATGGGCGGCGTCGCCTCGTCGCTCGTCGGCTCCGGAGCGGACGTCTTGCTGTTCATCTTCCTCGTGGCGGTGATGGGCCTGCACCCTCGCGTCGGCATTCCCACGTCGATCATCACGATGGCGATCGTGTCCGTCGCTGGGCTGGTCCTCTTCGGCCTGCTGGACGGTCAGCTCAGCTCGACCCTCGGCTCGGACGGCCGGGTCGTCGCCATCGCCGGCGAGCCGTTGGACGTTTCCCTCGACCCCACGCAGTTCGATCTGTTCGGAATCTGGCTGGGCGCCGCACCGATCGTGGTGTGGGGTGCGCCGCTCGGAGCCTGGGTCGCCAGCGTGCTTCCCGAACGGCGCCTGATCGCCTTCGTTGCGCTCATGGCGGTGGCCGAGGTGCTGAGCACGATCGTCTTTCTCGATGCGCTTCGCACCGATCGGGCGCTCGCTGCGTGCGGCATCTTCGGGCTCGCGGGAGCGTTCGTCGTGGTGCAACTCCTCGGACGGGCTCGATCGTGGATCGTCGCGCCCGAGAACGTTCAGACGGGCTGAAGGGCGACCCGAAGGAAGCGCAGCAGCTCGGCTCGACGCTCGGCGAGCGACCGAAGGCTCGGTTCGATGCCCATTGCCCGCAGCACCTCGACCTCGGTGGCGACGCCCATGATCGTCGAGTAGAGCGAGAACAGCAGGAGGCGGGCGTCTTCGCCCCGGACCCGACCTTCCTTCAACGCGATTTCGAGCGAGTGCTGGGCTGCCTCGATGTGTCCGGACAGACGGGATGTCAGCTGGACGGCCACGGTGGAGCCGGGCCGCGATGCTTCGCGCAACAGACCGAGCAGCGCCGGCCTCCGCACGGCCAACCGGAACACGACTCGTACCGTGCCCTCGACCTGTTCCCAAACGTCCCGGGCGTCGAGGACGATCTCGTCGAGTTCGGCGATGAAGGTCGCCGCAGCCTCATCGATCACGGCCTGGAACAACGCAACCTTGGACGGGAAGTAGTACAGGATCGACTGCT
>CALBVR010000304.1 GCA_937969565.1 uncultured Acidimicrobiales bacterium
GTCGAAGCGCCACGAGTAGCCGGTGTCGAATCCGAAGCTCGTGTAGTAGCGAAGGTTGGCGTGGAGTGGCTGGCCGACCCAACCCTCCTCGACGAGTTGCCGCGCCCACCGGTTGACGGGCATCCAGTGGTAGGTGAACGGGACCATGGTGATCGCGCCGGTCTCTCCGGCGATGCGGGTCATCTCCTCGGCTTCGGCCACGGACCGTCCGAGCGGCTTTTCGCAGAGGACATTCACGCCGGCTTGAAGGGCGGCGATGGCGAGGTCGTGGTGGCTGTCGTTGGCCGTTGCGATGACGACACCGTCGAGGTTCTCGTTTCGAAGCATCTCGTCCGGGTCGGTGTACCAGGCGGGGACGTTCCACGTGTCGGCGAACGCCTTCGCAGGTTCTTCTCGACGGCCGCACACCGCGACGAGTTCGGCTTCGGGGTGAGCGGTGATGGGAGGCGCATAAATCGTGTCTGCCCACCAGCTGGTTCCGAATATTCCGACGCGAACTGTCATGCGCCTGATCGTACGCAGCCCGAAGGATCATCTCAGGACCATCGGGAAGCAATTCGAACGGCCCAGAGGGTGAGGCGCCGGACCCGTTCACCTCTGGGCACCTCAACTCCCCCATCCTTACTGCCGAAACACTGTTCACCGGGCGCCGCGTCCGGTGCAGCGTGGTATCGACGACATTTTCTCGATTCCAAGCGCGGGACCACAAGGAAAACACGATGGAGCGACTGTTCAAACGCCAGAACATTCAGGTTGCCTGCGGAGTGACATACACAAAGAAGGTCCGGTTCAAGAAGCCGGAAGAGGTGAGGGTCGACGGACTCACCGAGGACCTTTCGATCGAGGGCGTTCGCCTTCGCGTCTACGAGGAACCGTCGTTGAAGGTGGGCCAGTTCGTCCGCTTCGACGTGGGCCATCCCGAGGATGCGATCGGGATTGTCCGAGGGGTCGATCCGGCTGGTGGCAACACCATGCTCCGGCTCGAGTTCGTCGATGCCAGCCAGGGTTTCCTGGCCGCCATCGTTCCGATCATCAAGACACCCGACGTGTCGGACGCTGCGGTGTCCGAATGGTCTGCGTACTGACCGTCTGAGTACGCCGCAATCCCGCCTCAACACATCGAGCTAACGTCGGCCCAGGCAAGGGGGCCGACACAACTGAGGGGATGAGTCATGCGGGCAGACGAGATGGTGTCGCTGTACTTTCGCGAGGCAGCGGCGACGATCGACCTGGACGAGCGCTACTACGAGGTTCTGGAGACCTCGTACCGCGAGATCGATGCGCAGGTGCCCGTGCACCGTGATGACGGCTCGCTTGCCGTCTTCCGCGGGTACCGCGTGCAGCACAACGGTGCGCGCGGTCCGTACAAGGGCGGCATTCGGTACCACCCCGAAGTCGACATCAACGAGGTGCGCGCGCTCGCATCGCTCATGACGTGGAAGACCGCGTTGTTGGACCTTCCGTTCGGTGGGGCCAAGGGTGGTGTCACGGTCGACCCGAGCGAGCTTTCGGAGCGGGAGCTGCAGGCGCTGACCCGCCGCTTCACGTCGACGATTTCGCACATCCTCGGCCCGTTGCGGGACATTCCGGCGCCGGACATGAACACGGACGCACAGGTGATGGCGTGGATGATGGACGCGTATTCGTCCAAGTCCGGCTATTCACCGGCCATCGTCACGGGCAAGCCGCTCGCGTTCGGCGGTGCGCCGGGCCGTCGTGAGGCGACAGGGCGCGGGGTCATCTTCAGCTTGGACGAGGCAATGACCCGGCGCGGGTATTCGCTGGCCGGTTCGCGGGTTGCGATCCAGGGCTTCGGAAACGTCGGTACGTACGCAGCGGAGACGGCCGTGGAGTTCGGAGCCACTGTCGTGGCCATCTCCGACATCGGTGGTGCGGTGGCGTGTGCCGATGGCATCGATGTTGCGCGGGCGATGGAGCACGTGGCAACCGGACAGTCGGTTGTGGAGATGGACGACGTGGATGTGATCGATGGTGATGCCGTGTTGACCGTCCCGTGTGACGTCTTGATTCCGGCAGCGCTCGGCGAGGTCATCACCACCGCGAACCAGGGAGACATCAAGGCCGAGTGGATCGCCGAGGGGGCGAACAACCCCACGACCCCGGCCGCAGACAAACTCCTGTACGAGCGGGGCGTGCACATCGTCCCGGACGTGTTGGCGAACGGCGGCGGCGTGACCGGCTCGTACTTCGAGTGGACGCAGAACATTCAGCAGTTCACGTGGGACGAGGCCGACTTCAACGAACGCCTGTCCAAGCGGCTGCGTGAAGCGACGAACGAAACGATGAACACGGCGCAGCGGCACGACATTTCGATGCGTCGGGCGGCCTTCTGCATTGCGATCCAGCGGGTGGCGGATGCGTCGAAGATGCGTGGTTACGCCTGAGCTCCTTCGAGCGGGCGGGACGGCACCCAGACGTAGCCGTTCGAACAGATGATGTAGGCCTCGCGCAGACCATGGGGTTTGTCGGCGGGTTCCTGGAGTACCTCGAACCCGTGCTGGTGTGCTCGTGCGACGGCGTCGTCGGGATCGGTGTCGTACAACCGGATCTCGACGCCGGGACCACGGGCATCGACGGCCGCCACGACCGCGCCGAGCGGGTTGTTGGCGTAGGTGCCATCCGAGTGGAGCTGGAACAGCTGGTCGCCGTAGGTGATGATCGCGAAGTCGTCGGTTGGCTGAAACGCCGGCATGTCGAACAGGTCGCGGAGAAAGCGCACCTGCTCCGGGACGTTTCGGACGAGCAGGTTCAGCCCGATGCCGCGAAGCGAGCGACCGAATTCGTCGGCGCCGACGTCGTCGAGGTTCATTGTCGAACCCTACAGCGGTGACTCCAGCCACAGCCTGAGATCGCGGTTCGCGCATCTGTGGAGCCTCGGCGGGTCGTAAGGCCCATAACCCCCTACCCCCCCAGACACACATGAGGTTCACGACAATGAAGACCAACTTTCTGCGCCTTCTCGCACTGCTGATGGCTGTTGCACTGACCGCTGCGGCATGCGGCGATGACACCGAGGTCCCCGAGGCAACGGCCGACGAGGCCGCCATGGCGGACGACGCCATGGAAGATGACGCGATGGAAGACGAGTCGCACGACGACGACGCCATGGCCGACCTTCCCGCCACCGTTGTCGACATCGCCACATCGAGCGACGACTTCAGCACGCTGGTCGCTGCGGTGACCGAGGCCGAGCTGGTGGAGACCCTGCAGGGTGAAGGTCCCTTCACCGTGTTTGCTCCGACCAACGCCGCCTTCGAGCAGGCGCTTGCCGACCTCGGCCTGACGGCCGAGGAGCTGCTCGCCAGCGAAGACCTCGCCGGCATCCTCACCTACCACGTGGTGGCCGGAAAGATCATGGCTGCTGACGCGATTGCAGCGGACGGCACCGAGGTCGCCACGGTCAACGGCGACACGATCGAGGTTTCGGTCGTCGATGGCAACGTGATGATCGACGGTGCGACCGTGACCATGGCCGATCTTGAGGCCGGCAACGGCGTCGTCCACGTGATCGACGCAGTCATCCTTCCAGGCTGATTCTTCCCCCTCGGTTTCTCCAACCGAAATTCGAATGTGCCGGCCCGTCCCCCACGGGTCGGCACCTTCGCGTTTGGGGCACCGCATTGTCACAGTCATCGGCAAGACTGCTCTCATGGCATTCGGACAGTCCGCGGGCCCTCCCGCGACACACAAGCAAATGGATGAGCTCCTGGCTCTGGTGATGGAGGCCGGGTTCCAGGACTTCCGCGAAGCCCGCTATCAGATGGACTTCACCCAGCGGCAGGCGGGAGGAAAGTTCAGCCGGGACGAGGCTGACGAGTACATCGCCATGTTGCAGGAACGGTCCGAGATCGAGGGTGAGAGCATCGCGCCCGTGCAGGCTGCACCCAAGCTGTCGGCGAATGAGCGGGCCATCCGCAAGTTCTCCGACGCGGAGCTTGCTGCGGAGCTGCAGCGCCGCGGTTGGATCGTCGCCGAGCCATAGGGCTCCAACGACGGAGTCTGGTCAGCGAATTCAGCCGGCGGTGCGAACCTGGTTGCGGCCGCCGTGCTTGGCCTCGTAGAGGGCGCCGTCGGCTCGTTCGATGAGGTCGTCGAGCGGCTGGTCGGAGGTGTCGGCGACACCAACCGAGATCGTGACTCGGCCGGATGGCTGATTCTCCCCGCCGGGGATGTCCAGCGCTTCGACGGTGGCTCGTGCTCGCTCGGCGACGGTGACGGCGTCGTCCGTGGTCGTGGCCGGCAGGAGGATGCAGAACTCCTCGCCTCCGTATCGATAGACGACGTCGCCGGGCCGCACGCTGTCGGACAGTGCGTTGGCCACCTGACGGAGTGCCTCGTCGCCGGCGGCATGACCGTTGACGTCGTTGAAGTTCTTGAAGTGATCCACGTCGACCATGACGTAGGCGACCTGGTCGTCATCGGTGAGTTCGGCCATGTCGCGGTCGAGGCGACGTCGGTTCTTCAGGCCGGTCATCGGCTCGACGTCGACGAGGGCCGTTGCACTGTCGTGGGCGGCAGCGGCGTTGAGCGCCGAGCCAACCAGCGGGGCGAGCATCTCGAGGGCTTCGAGTTCCTGGCGATCGAACGGCCGTGAGGGGATGCGCACGACCATGATCGAGCCGGCCACGGTGCCGTCGATCACGATCGAGACGGCGGCCATGGCGACCGGCACCTCGACGAGCACCGGTTCGTCGGTGGCGATCATGGCAACGGATCGGCCGGTTTCGACGACCCGCCGGAGCGAGCCTTCGTGTGCGAGTTCGGGCTGGAAGAAGTGTTCGGGTTCGCTGCCGACGGTTTCGAGGTTGTCGCCGTTGCGCATGACGACGATGCCGCCCTCGGCATCGATGAGGCGGCGTGTTTCGCCGAGCGCGATTGCGACGA
>CALBVR010000305.1 GCA_937969565.1 uncultured Acidimicrobiales bacterium
CAAGGTCGAGGTCCTCGAGTACGAAGAGCTCGGCATGGAAGCCGTCTGGCGCATCGAGGTCGAGAACTTCCCGGCGTTCATCATCGTCGATGACAAGGGCAACGACTTCTTCTCGGAGGTCAGCACGCCCGTCCACCTCCGCTGATTCATCGGCCGGGGCCCGAGGCCGTTTCCCGTAGTCGATCGCCCACAGTACGAGGCCGAGTGCGAGGAAGATCAGGAACACGCCGGCGATGACGAGTGCGACGATCCGCACCACGGTCGTCACCCCGCCCCGGTCCGAGTACATCGTCCGGCGGCGCCGGCGCGGCGGCCCAAGGTGGGGACTCAGTACGGCAATGAGATCAGCGAACTCCCCCGGAGCGAGGGCCTCACGGGGCACGATGACACCAACATCAGCGGCGGTGACCAAAAGCAGGTAGTCCGGCGCTTCAAGCCACCGGTCGACGTCGCTCCATCGGATCCGATGCTGCGTGCCGAGCGCGTTGGCGATGGCGAGACCGTCACCAACGTGCTGCAGCCGCACCGGACCGGTCGGGGTGAGCAACCGGCGGCGCGCTGATGCTGCGGCCTTCATGGGCCGGACGGGCCAGCCAACGCAGCGCTACTTGTTGACGATGCGTTGCGCCTTGCCCTGGCTTCGTGGAAGCGTTCCGACGTCGGCGATCTCGACGGCGGTCGTGACCCCCACATTGGTTTTGATCGCCTGGAGCAGCCGATCGGCTTCGTCGGCGACGCGTACGCCCGGCTGGGGTTCGACCTTGACGTTGAGCGTGCTCATGTTGCCGTCCTTGGTCACCTCGAGCATGAAGTGTGGGCTCAGCCCGTCGATGCGGAGGATCTCGGCTTCGATCTGCGACGGGTAGACGTTCACGCCACGAATGATGAGCATGTCGTCGGTGCGCCCGGTCACGCGGGCCATACGGCGCATGGTGCGGGCCGTTCCCGGCAGCAACGTCGTGATGTCGCGTGTGCGGTAGCGGATGACCGGAAACGCCTCCTTGGTGAGCGACGTGAAGACCAATTCTCCCTGCTCCCCGTCCGGGAGCACCTCGCCGGTGTCCGGGTTGATGACCTCGGGGTAGAAATGGTCTTCCCAGACGGTTGGACCGTCCTTGGTCTCCGCACACTCCTGTGCGACCCCTGGGCCGATGACCTCGCTGAGTCCGTAGATGTCGGTGGCGTCGAGGCCGAAGCGTTCCTCGATCTCCGCCCGGAGTTCATCAGTCCACGGTTCGGCTCCGAAGATTCCGACCTCGAGTGAGCTCGCCGCAGGGTCCAGACCCTGACGCTCCATCTCATCGATCAGATTCAGGCAGTAGGACGGCGTGACGAAGAGGATTCGGGGTTTGAAGTCGTTGATGAGCGCGACCTGACGTTCGGTTGCTCCGCCGGACATCGGCACGACCGTGCAACCGAGCAGCTCGGCACCGTAGTGGGCGCCGAGCCCGCCGGTGAACAGGCCATAGCCGTATGCGTTGTGTGCGATGTCCCCAGCGCGTCCCCCGGCGGCGACGATGGAGCGCGCCATGACCGTGGACCACGTGTGAAGATCCGCCTGCGTGTAGCCCACGACCGTCGCCGATCCGGTGGTCCCTGACGATGCGTGCACGCGAACAACGCGCTCGCGGGGCACGGCGAACATCCCGAACGGATAGTTGTCGCGGAGGTCCTGCTTCATGAGGAAGGGGAACTTCGCGAGGTCTGCGAGCTCATTCAGGTCGTTCGGATGCACTCCCGCCGCATCGAATGCCTGCCGGTAGTGCGGTACCTGCGCATAGGCGTGGGCAATAGACCATTTCATTCGGTCCAGCTGCAGCGCCCGCAATTCATCGACGGAGGCGGTTTCGATGGGCTCGTACGTGGCGGCGTTGGACTGTGTCATGGAGACTCCCCCTTCGGCTTCTTCGAACGTTCGAGGAATGCCGTCATACGTTCCCGCTTCTCGTCGGATTCGAACAACTCGGCCTGCGCTTCGATGTCGAACGCGGTTGTTGCTGGTCGGTGCTGGGCGAGCGCCTGCTTGGTCAACTCGAGCGCACGCCAGGAGTTCCGGCCGATTCGGTTGGCCAGAGCCACGGCGTCGTCCAGGAGCGCGTCCTGGGTGCTCAGCTGGTCGACGAGGCCCGCCGTCAGCGCCTCGGTGCCGTCGATGCGAAGGCCTGTGTAGAGCATCCGGCGGGCCAGCCCGGGGCCCACGAGGGCCGGAAGCCGCCAGTTGCCTCCGGCGCCGGCGAGGATGCCGAGCGACAGCTCGGGTTGGCCGAACGTGGCCCCGGGGGTGGCCACACGAAGGTCACAGGCCATGGCGAGCTCGCATCCCCCGCCGAGGGCCCATCCGTCGACCGCCGCGATGGTCGGCCATGGATGCGCCTCGATCCGCTCGAACAGTCCGGCGTTGATGGCCGCCCGAGCGTCTGCCGCCGTGCGATCGCGGAGCTCGGCGATGTCGGCTCCGGAGATGAACATGCCGGGCGTGGTCGAGTGGAACACGAGGATCGATGGGTCATCTCGGTTCGCGTCGAGCACCGCATCGATGTCGTCGACCATCTCCTGGCCGAGGGCGTTTCGCTTCTCAGGCAGATCGAAACCGATCGTGACGATGCGATCGGCGGGACGGTCGATCCGGAGCGTGGTCACCACGTGGCACTCAGATCGAGGTCGATGACCTCCCGCATCCGTGCCATGAGCGCCTGCCAATCGTTCGAACGCTGCGTCCGCTGCGCTTGCGACGGCGCACTCCCCCAGTCGACGGCGCCGATCCGGGCTTCGATGGTCTCGACGAATGCATCCCATTCGGCGGCGAACGGCCCGGCGGCGACGCCGGTGGCGACGGCCTCGGCCTCGCCCGGCACCGGTTCGAAGAGGCCCTGCGTGAGGGGTGCGAGCGCGGCCACCGCCGTCACGAAACGGTCGCGCGCCGTGGCGTCAGCCAACAGCACATCGAGCATGTTGTCGGCGTGCATCCGGTGGAAGCGTTCCTCTCGTTCCACGCGTGCGGCCACATCCCGCAGCTCCGGGACCGTCGACTGGGACACGAGCGTCCACCGGTGCTGATCGGCAGTGTCGAACAGCCAATGCCGGGCGAAGGCCACGGTCCAGTCGTCGGTCGCGAGTTCGACCAGATGACACGAGCGGTACTCGTCAGCGCCACGGTCGTACGCCAGCGAGTCGATGGCGGCGTCGTCGTCGCCGGCCAACAGCTCGTAGAGGAGCGCCGCGTGGCCCAGCTCGTCCTGACCGATGCTGCAGAAGGCGAGGTCCTCCTCGAGGAAGGGCGTCACCCCGATCCACTCGGCGTGCTGTTGGCCCATCAGGTGTTTGTCGTCGGCGATGGCGAGCAGGAACTCGCGAACGGCCGGAGTCACGTCGACGGTCATGACGACGCCCCCTCGTTTCGCAGGGCCTTTCGGCGGGCGGCAACCGCGCTGCCATCGTGGTGACGGTGCGGCTTGTCTGCGTTGGGTGCGATGAGGTCGGGGTCGGCAACGATCACGTGATCTCGACGAACCAACCAGAGTCGATCGCCCTCGGCCCGCCGGATGTAGCTTTCCCGGGCCATCACCATGGCGAGGTCATCGGTCGCTGCGTCGAGCGCACCGGCGTGCCGGTATTCGTCGCGCCCGTCCTTCTTCAGAAAGATCTCGTAGGTGTGCATGATCAGCTCCGCATCACTTCGACGGTCTCGGCGCAGGCCGTGCACCGGTTGACCGACCGGCATCGACTGGGCCCGAACATGGACTCTTCGGTGGTTGGGGCTCCGCATCGTGGGCACTCGGGGGCTGCCGTGCCGATACGAACGGCAACGGTGAACTCCCGTCCGATCACCGCACGGGTCTCGGGGTCGATACGGTCGACGGTCCACACCGGCGCTCGAAGCCATTCGACCTCGACCCGGTCGACGCCGTGCACCATGGACACCGCATCCTGGACATCGTCTCGGATCATGGCGAGGGCCGGGCAGCCGGAGAACGTGGGTATGAGGCCGACGTGAACGTGGCCGCTGTCCGTCACGTCGAGGCGCTCCAACAGCCCGAGGTCGACGATCGAAACTCCCGGGTATTCAGGATCGTCGACGGATGCGATCGCCGTGTGCACGGCCAGCTCGAGGTCGATCATGCGGGCACCGCAGCAGCACGGTCCATGGCGTCGCGCACCCAGCGTGTTCGTTCCCAGTTGTCCTTGGCTTCGTTGATTCGACGCGCGGAATCGGGGCCGCCCTGGGCCAGCGTCCGCTTGAGCGGTTCCCAGTCGATCGGGCCCACGTCCCACTTTCCGGCCTCTTCGTCGTACGAGAGGTCGGGGGCCGGCACGGTGAAGCCGTAGCTCTGGAGCATCGGCACGAACTTTTGGACCCACTTGTCTCGAAGTACTTCGTTTCGTTCGGACTTGATGTGCCACCGCAGAAGGACGTCGTCCGGCTTGGAGTCGGGACCGAACAGCTGCAGGGCCGGCCAGAACCAGCGATCGAGCGCCCCTTGGAAGATCTCCTTCTGCGTGTCCGTCCCCTGCGCGATCCGCATCATCCGGTCCTCGCCGAGCCGCATGTGGAAGCCCTCTTCGCTGATGATCCGCTTGAGGATGCGTCGGTACGGTCCGTAGCTGCAGTTCTTGAACACGGCCTGCTGGCTGGCGAGCGCCGCCGCGTCGACCAGGAACGCGATCGCCACCTGATCTCCCCACGTGACGGCTTGATAGTGGAACACGTTGTGGAAACGGCTCTTGCCTGCGAAAAGGTCCTCGAGCATCTCCTCACGCGTCTTGATCTGCATGTCGGCGGCAACCATGTAGAGCAGATGACCGTGCCCGATTTCGTCCTGCGTCTTCGCCAGCACGGACATCTTGTGCCGCAGACCCGGCGTTCTGGGGATCCAATCCCGCTCGGTGAGGCCACCCATCAGCTCCGAGTTCGCGTGCATCTCGATGAACGCGAAGACGGCCTGGCGGTACTCCGCCGGCATGTCGTCATCGACTTCGACAATTCCGCCGTCATCGAGGAAGGCCTCGAAGGCGGCCATGTCCGTCCATGTACGTGTCACTCTGGCGCTCCGTTCGTGCCGGGGCGGTTGGCCACCATGGTGAGTACGTCGTACACCGCGGCCACCTCGCCGTTCTGGTTGATGACCTGCGTGTCCCAAGCGACCTCGCCGTAGCCGCGTCCGTCGAGCTGGGTCTTGCGTTTGCAGGTGAGCACGACGTGAATCTCATCGTCGGGCTTCGTCGGGGTAGCGAAGTGCAGCCGGTCGATGCCGTAGTTGGCGAGCACCGGTCCCTCCGGTGGATCGACGAACAACCCGGCGGCGAACGAGAGCACCAGATACCCGTGGGCGACGATGCCGCCGAAGATCGGGCTTCGGGCGGCTGCTTCCTCGTCCATGTGGGCATAGAACGTGTCGCCGGTGAACTCGGCGAAGTGGGTGATGTCCTCCTGGCTCACGATGCGAGGTTCCGACGTGAGTGAGTCGCCAACCTCGAGATCGTCGAAGGTGAGGCGGAACGGGTGCCCCTTGTCGACGCTGGTCGGCGCGCCGGTGATGTACTCCCCCGTGATGGCGGTGAGCATTTCGGGGCTTCCCTGGACGGCGGTTCGTTGCAGATGGTGATGGACGCCGCGAATTCCGCCCATCTCCTCGCCGCCGCCCGCTCGCCCGGGTCCGCCGTGCACCAGATGGGGCAGCGGCGATCCATGGCCGGTGCTTGATGCCCCGGCCGTCTCATCCATCACGAGCACACGCCCGTGGTGCGACGCGATGCCAAGCGTGAGCGTCGCCGCTTCTGCAGGTTCATCGGAGTAGACGGAGGCCACGAGGCTTCCGTCCCCGAGTGCGACGAGGTCGATGGCTTCGTCGGTGTCGTCGTAGCCGACGATTGTGGAGACCGGACCGAAGGCCTCGGTCGAGTGGATGGCGTCGGCTCGGCGATCGTTCGCCCGCAGCAACGTGGGCTGCACCATCGTCGCCGAAGAGCCACCCATGATCAGCTCGGCATGGCCGGACAGCGTCTCGATCGCACGGGTCACCTCGTCCGCCTGATCGGCGCTGGCGACGGGACCCATCGTGACGCCGTCCGAGCGGGGATCTCCGACCACCACGTTGGCCAGCGCCTCGGAAATTGCACTGGCCGCGTCGTCCACGAGCGCTGTGGGAACGAACGCACGGCGAATCGCCGTGCACTTCTGCCCGGCTTTTGTGGTCATCTCGTTGACGACTTCGCGTACGAACAGATCGAAGGCGGGCGTCCCCGGTGTTGCCGACGGGGCGAGTATTGCGGAGTTGAGGGAATCCGCCTCCGCGGTGAATGGGATGGAGCGGCTGATGATGTTCGTGTGTGCCCGGAGGAGCGCCGCGGTGGAGGCGGAGCCGGTGAAGCCGACCGAGTCCTGCCCATCGAGGTGGTCGAGGAGATCGCCGGCCGACCCGCAGATCAGCTGCAGAGCGCCCTCTGGCAACAGGCCGCTGTCGGTCATGATGCGGACTGCGGCTTCAGTGAGATACGCGGTCTGGCTGGCCGGCTTCACGATGGAGGGCACACCTGCAATGAAGGCTGGAGCGAACTTCTCCAGCATTCCCCAGACCGGAAAGTTGAACGCGTTGATCTGGACGAAGACGCCCCGCTTCGGTGTCCGGATGTGTGTCGCAACGAACGACCCATCCCGACTGAGCGATTCGGTGGGCCCGTCGACGACCACGTGACCGTTCGGCAACTCGCGTCGGGCCTTGCTCGAGTAGGTGAGCAGGACGGACGCGCCGCCATCGATGTCGATCGCGGAGTCCGAGCGCGTGGCTCCCGTGCAGGCCGAGATGGCGTAGAGCTCTTCCTTCACCGGATCGGACAGGAGCAGCTTGCCGAGATCCTTGAGGATGGCTGCCCGTTCGTGAAAGGTGAGTTCCCGGAGCGCTGGGTTGCCCACCGAGCGGCCGTGGCGGACCATGCGCTCCATGTCGACGCCGGCTGAGCTGATGGTGGCGACGGGTTCGCCGTTCGACGCGTCGAGCAGCGTTGCTCCGGTCTCCGTCGGTGCCTGCCATGTTCCCGCTACAAGACTCTCGAGTGCCCTCATGGCCGAAATGATACACACACCTTCACATTTGGCAAGTGATGTGTATCATGACGGGATGGACATTGACGTTGTGGTTGTTGGCGGCGGAACGATGGGAGCGGGCATTGCCACGTCGTTCCTGGCCGCCGGGAGCGCCGTCCGGCTGGTGGAGAGTACCGAGGCATTCGCCGAGGGAGCGCGCACCCGCGTGCAGGACTCCCTCGAGCGGATGGCCCGCAAGGACGCCCTTCTCGAGGTGGACGAGGCGCTCGCCCGACTCGACCTGCGGCTCGACCACAGTGGTGAGAACGACAGTGTGCGCGCGGTGATCGAAGCCGTGCCAGAGGATCTGGAGCTCAAGAAGCGTCTCTTCACCACCTGGGAACCCCGCTACCCGAGCGAAACGTTGCTGGCGTCCAACACCAGCTCGCTCCCGATCGCGGAGATCACCGGCGGGCTCGCGCATCCCGAGCGTGGAATCGGCATGCACTTCTTCAACCCGGTGCCCGTCTCGTCGCTCGTCGAGCTTGTCGTGGCGGACCACACCAGCGAAGCAGCGTTGGAAAGGGCGCGCGAATTGGTCGCCGTCCTGAACAAGACGCCAATCGTCGTCAAGGACTCGCCCGGCTTCGCGTCCAGCCGGCTCGGTCTGGCGCTTGGCCTCGAGGCGATTCGCATGCTCGAGAGCGGCGTCGCAACAGCGGAGGACATCGACACCGCAATGCAGCTCGGCTACAAGCACCCGATGGGCCCGCTTCGACTCACCGATCTGGTGGGCCTCGACGTCCGGCTGGCGATCGCCGAACATCTCGCCGGCGAGCTCGGACCGCGATTCGAGCCGCCTCAGCTCCTGCGTGAGATGGTGGAGGCCGGGCACCTCGGGAAGAAGTCCGGCCGCGGCTTCCACGACTGGTCATGAGTCTCGACCCGTCGGTTCGGCGCCTGGTCGACGCGGCCACCGCCGAAGAAGGTTTCAGCGGACGGGTGTTGCTCACCACGATCTTCGGCGATGCGCTGCTCCCCCGGCGGCAACCGATTGCCGTCGTCCAGCTCGCAGAACTGGTCGAGCCGTTCAACATCAGCGACCGGCTCGTTCGTACGACACTGCTCCGGCTCACCCGAGACGAGCTCGTCACGTCGGAACGCCGTGGCCGCTTCAGCTTCTACACGGTCCATCCGGACGCGGAAGCCGTGTTCCGCCACGCGAACGAGCGCATCTATGCGGACGCCGGGCTCGACCAACCGTGGGATGGCCACTGGACCGTCGCGGTCATCGACCCGGATGGGTCCAATCCGACGGATCGCCAGCGCTGTGCCACCGAGTTCGGCTGGCTGGGAACGACGGAGATCGCTTCCGGTGTCCACGCGGCCCCCACCGTGTCTCCCACCGTGCTCGAAGCCGTGGCTGAACGGATCGGGGTGCGGCTGGCCATCACCATGCGCGGGCCACTGTCGTCCGGCACGGTGGACGAGGAGACGCAACGCACGCGTCAGGTCGACCCCCAGGGTCGGCTTCGCGCGCTCCACGAGACACACGCCGCCCGATTCGCACCGTTCGAGGCCGCCGCCCCAGACCTCGGCCCGCTCGACGCGTTCATCGTGCGCACGTTGCTCATCAACGGATGGCGCCGTATTGCGCTGCGCTCCCCGCAGCTGCCGGCGAAGCTGTTGCCGTCCGACTGGCCTGCGGCCGACAATCTCGCCCGCACGCGTCGCCTGCACGATGCGCTCTGGCCGGCCAGCGAAGGACATCTCGACACGGCGCTCGGTGACGCTCCGAGTCGATCGCTGTTCGGTTCGGTCAGGTCAGCTGGCTGAGCCCAGCCAACGACATCGCGGTGACGACGCCGACCGGTCGATCGTCGTCGTCCACGATGGCGATCGCAGACGTGTCGTGTTCGTTCATGAGCCGTGCCGCATCGACCGCTGGGGCGTCCTGATGCACGGACGGGAGGTCACGCATCGCCTCTCGGGCGGTGGCTTCGGGACCATGCTCCAGCATCATCGCGGCCAGGTCGTGAAGCACGAGCAACCCCTCATACTTCGGACCCGCCACAGGTACCGCCAACGCATCGGTTCGTGTGCCGTGGTCGTCGATGACGGACAGGAGGTCTGCTTCCGGGGCGATCTTGCCGGAGCCCTCGATCATCACGGCGGAACAGGGCTCCTTCAGCCGGCGCTCGAGTTGTCCTTCACGTTCGCCCCGCTGGCCGTCCGACACGGAGACCTCGCCCATCAGTGACTGGGAGATCGCAGTGGCGATCAACGCCGGAATCACGTACTCGGCCCGACCCGTCGTCTCGGCGACGAAGACGACTGCGGCAAGTGGCGTCCGGTAGGCGGCTCCGAGGACGGCTGCCAAGCCGATCACGGGGTAGAGGCCGGTGGACTCGGCGCCGACGAGGATCTCGACTGCCCGACCCAGCAGCAGTCCCTGCACGACCAACGGAATGAACACACCGCCCACTCCGCCAACACCGAGGGTCGCCCCGGTCACGAGCACGCGAAGGACGAAGAGTGCAAGGACGGTGGCGAAGCCGAACTTGTTGTCGAGGACGATGTCGGCCGCCATTTCGGCGCCCAGCCCGAGGGTCAGGGGACGATCCACGAGCGACTGGGCGAGCAGCAGACTCACGGCGAAGATCACGGCCGACGACGCGAAACGAGCACCGAATCCGTAGGTGTCGTCGAGGTGCTTCGCCCATCGGAAGACGTGAGCGAGGCCGCGCGCCACGAGACCGGCGAGCACGCCGATGGTCAGCGCGGCCACGATTTCGTCCTGCAGCCGAACCTCGGTCGAGGGGAACTGGAGCAACGGATCGTCGTCCAAGATGGCCACGAACGTGAGATAGGAAGCCGCGGACGCCACGAGCGCCGGGATGAGCCCGTGACGCGAGATGTCGCGCTTGTAGGGGGACTCCATCGCGAACAGCACGCCGGTGGCCGGAGCCTTGAAAATTGCGGCGATGCCGGCGGCTGCACCGGCCACCAGCAGCACAAGACGAGGACGTTGGCCCATCACCTTCGGGAGACGGTCACCCAGCGACTGTCCGAGCGTGGCTCCGGTCAGCACCGCTGGTCCCTCCATGCCGACCGCACCACCGGTGCCGATCGTGGCGAAGCTGGCCAGGAGCTTCGGGAGCAGCGTGTTCGCCTCGGCGCCGGTGCCCGAATGGAAGCTGTGGAGGTAGGCGTCGGAGGTCGTGGAGTTCAGACCCGGGCGAATCTTCAGGATGAGGGCAACGATCGCCGCTCCAACGGCCGGTAGCGCCGCCTGGAGCCAGATCGGCGACTGCAGCACCGCCTCGAGCGCCACTTCAACCGTGATCCATTCGAGGAGCGCGACGAGGGCACCGATGACGATTCCCAAGCCCGCGTACACCGCGAATCGAAGCGCTCCATTGGTCACCTCCGCACTCTACGGAGGTACCTGCAGGAAGTGTCGGAGGCCGACGCGTTCGCATCGGCCTCCGAGCTATCGACGGGTGGGCTCAGCCCTTCTCGAGCGCCTCGACGGCAGCGAGGAACTCGGCGATGAGCCGGTTGAGTTCAGCGTCCCGCTCCAGCTCGATTCGCTCGAGCTCGGCATCGATCTCTTCGATCGCCGGGTCGGCGTCGAGTTCGGCGGCGATGTGCGCCTCCTCCCAGGCTGCTTGTGCGGCCTCCAGATCGGCCTGGATCGCCAGGTATTCCTCGTCCGTCTCCGCCGTTTCGAGCTGCTCCTCCAGGTCGGCGACGACCGGCTCCCACTCGGCGGCAATCTCCTCGAGGTCCGCCTCGAGTGCGGCGACGAGGTTCTTGCGAGTGAGCTCGAGCGGTGTGATCAGTTCGGTGGCCTCGGCTCGCACGGCGTCCTTGGCGATGTGCAGTGCCTCATCGAGCGCTGCGATCTGCTCCTGGATGGCCTCCTGCTCGGGAGTCTTCTCGGACGATTCGTCCTTCTCCTTCTTCTCGCCCTCGTCGTGCTTCTCGGCGGGCTCCTCGACCTTCTCCGGCTCCGCAGCCGGCGCTGGTTCCTCCGGCTTCTCTTCCTCGACAGGCTCCTCCTCGAGCGCCTTCTCTTCCGGCTCGGGGTCTTCCTCCTCCTCCTCCTCGGTAACGTCATCTTCTGGGGCCTCGTCCGCCTCCGGTTCTGGGGCCTCGACGAGCGTCTTCTCCGGCTCCGGCTCGACGTCCTCCGCAACCTCGGACTCCTCGACCGGTTCCTCGTCGACGAAGGCCACGGCGTCCGGCTCTTCCAGCTCGATCGTCTCGACCTGGGCCGGCTCCTCTTCGAAGAACGGCACGTCGACGGCGCCGGTTGCCGCGGCGCCACCGAACGATGCTGCGGCCACCGTCGTGCCGACGCAGATCTTGCCTCCAAGCGTTCCAAGGAAGGCAGCGAATTGTCCGATCATGGGAAGTCTCCTCACATTGTGAACCGGCGTGGATGCGTCGAGATCGACCACGGGGGCGGCGAGATCGACCGTCGGTTCGGGGCTGGGGGTGAGGTGCACATCGAGGAAGGCCGACAACTGCGCCGACGGTGCGGGGGTGGCCGCATGGTCGGGAAGCGCCCGCAACTCGCCGAATGCCTGGTGCAGTCCGGCGTCGGCAGGGGCGCCGAAACCGGACGTCAGCAGGGCCTCGACGTCGTCGGGAGAGAGCTCTTCGCTGTACATCTCATGTGAGGGATCGCTGTGGTGACTCATTTGGTTACGGCCTCCACAGAACTTTTTCGGCGCATGGCGTTCACAGCCCGATGCTGCAGCGCCTTCGTGGCATTCACCGTCCGTCCGGTGATTGCGGCCGTCTGTTCAAGAGAGAGATCGGCAACCAGTCGCAGAATGAGAACTTCGCGTTGGTCATCGGTCAGCTGAAGCAGCAACTCTCGTGTCCCGAAGCCGAGACCGGCCAGCGCATCGTCTTCGGTGTTGCCACCCAGTCGCTCGGCGGCTGGGTCGAGGGCCGTCGTCACCGGGCGACGGCCGCGCTGACGGTGCTCGTCGATCACCTTGTTTCGGGCAATGGTGAACAGCAACGCCACGAATGCGTCTTCGTCGCCCGTGAACTGGTCGATGCGCTGGAACGTCGCCAGGAACACGTCGTTGGTGATGCCGTCGGGGTCCTCACTGCCGCGAACGCGGGCGAATGCCGTCACCTGCCTGGCGAAGCGACGCCAGAGCCATTCGAAGCCCGCGGGCGAACCCTGTCGGGCGCTGCCGAGAGCCCGTCCGAATGCAGGATCCCCGCTGCGTTTCGCTGGCACGCGACGAGATGTCGACGCGTGCGTGACGAATCTTGATGGGGCGCACGGCCCTCAGGTCAGCGCTCGACTGGCTCCAACCGCGCCGGCACGTGCTTGTGCCACGGTGTGCCGACGATCGGATCCTTCCAATCGATCGACGTGAGCTCGTTCGGTGCGACGCCCGTCAATTCGTCCTCGCCGCCGGCCGGTGCGTAGCCGAGGCCCATCCCGTTGGGAAGCGAGACCATGCCGGGTTGCATCGAGTCGTTGACTTCGGCAACCGCGACCGCGGTTCCGCCGGCGGTGGAAATTCGCACCCGATCGCCGGTCTCGACTCCGAGTCCGGCCGCGTCATCTGGATGGAGGCGCAGCGCACCCTCGGGATCCTTCTTTCGCCACGACGGATCCCGCATGATCGTGTTGGCGGTGAAGGACCGCCGCTCCCCCGCCGCAAGTACGAAGGGGAACTCGTCGGATGTGTGGGAGACCGCTCCAGCGGAGAGCGTCGCCAGCTCTCCTTCGAGCTCCGGCAGGTGCACGTTGATCTTCTGGTCGGGCGTGCGGAGCAGATCGAAGGAGTCGCCGTGCTGGTGGCGCGTGAAGACGACGCCATCGGGATTCGTGATCATCGCGTTGAACAAGGCGTCGCCCAGCGCAGTCCCCTCGCCTTCGTGTCCGGCTGCACGGACCTGGTCGGGGTAGCGCATCGCCGCTTGCTGTGCGCTGAACCAGAGTGGCGCTGCGGCCGCCATGCCGTCTGGCAGGGTCGGGCCGAGGGTCTCGTACATGACGACGCCGCCGACGGCACCGAGGATGGGGTTCTCCGTCGCTGCAGCCATGAAGGCGGCCGCATACGACTCGAGTCCCTCGGCTGCTGCGGCGTGGAGCGAGCCGAGGTCATCGTCGGTGATGGCTCCGAGCTCGCGAACGAGGCGGCTGTGGATCTCTGCTTCGGGGAGCGTGCCGTCGAGCGGTTCGAGCAGCGGCGGCCGAATGGTGATCGTGTTGTCGGGAAAGCCGACGCCGAAGAAGGTCGTCTCGCACTTCTCGTACTGCGAGCTTGCCGGCAGGACCCAATCCGCTTCCTTCGCCGTCTCGGTCATTGCAATGTCGATCACAACCGTGAACTCGCAGGCCCGCATCGCGTCGCGGAATCGTGCCGATCCGGCGAGGGAATGCACCGGATTGGCGCTCTCGATGAACATCCCTCGGGAGCGCTCCGGATGGTCGCTCAGAATGCCCTCGGCAATCTCGTTGCAGGGGATCAGGCCGGAGACGATCGGTCCACCGGTGACCGGGTCGACCGACTCGCGTCCGGTGGCGCCGTAGCTGAACAGCGGCACCATCGACGAGTGGGCCGAGGCGGTTCCGGGCTTGCCGTAGTTCCCGGTGAGCACCCAGAGCGCCCGGTGCAACCAGGAGACGAGGGTGGAGTGCGGCGCCATCTCGACGCCGAGGTCCTCGAAGACGGAAACACTCTCGGCGCTCGCGATTCGCCGGGCGACGGAACGGATCTCGTGTGGCTCGATGCCACAGTGGGCGGCGTAGTCGTCGACGGACACGTCGGCGAACAAGGCGACCGTCTCGTCAACGCCGTTGGCGTTCTCCTGAAGCCAATCGTGGGCGAGGAGATCCTCCTGGACCACGACCGCGAGGAGCGCCGTGAGCAGGTGAGCGTCGGACCCCGGGCGTACGGCGAGGTGGTGGTCGGCGAGGTCAGCGGTCTCGGTTCGTCGGGGATCGATGACGATCATCGTCCGGGCGTCGTCGGCCGCGATCTCTTTCAGGACGCGGCGGGCCTCGTCGAATCCGTGCGAGTGCCACGGGTTCTTTCCGAGGAAGATCGAAACCTCAGCATCAGCGAACTCGCCGTGGGTGTGTGTGCCGAACATGCGGCCCTCGACCCAGGCTTCTCCGGTCTTCTCCTGCGCCAACGCGTTGCTTCGTCGAGTGATGCCGAGCGCGTTGCGGGTTCCGGCGCCGTAGAGACCGACGAGGTGGTTGCCCTGTCCCCCGCCGCCGTAGTACATGAGCTTGTCAGGCCCGTGTCGCTCGCCGACGCCGCGTAGACCTGCCGCCACTTCCCGGATGGCGGTGTCCCAGTCGGTTGGCTCGTAGGTGCCGTCCTCCATGCGTCGCATGGGCGAGGTCAATCGGCCACGAGCATTCTGGTAGTGGTTGATCCGCAGTGCCTTCTCGCATGTGTAGCCCTTGGATGCAACGTGCGTCTTGTTGCCGCGGACACGGGTGATCTCTCGTCCGTCCAACCGAACTTCGACCCCGCAGTTGTTGCCGCAGAGAATGCAGACGTTCTTGTGCCACGTCTTCGTCGGGTCAGCGTCTGCTGCGTCCGGACCGGTTGCCTCGATGATGGCCATACGTCCCCCTGCCTCGTCGGTTACCCGACGGTAGCAAAGAAGCGGGGCCTCAATCCGCGACGGCAGTCAGCGGTGTGCCGGCCAGTCCGAGTGATACGGGGGCTCCGTCGAGCGGAACGTGGACGAGCGTCCCGGTGCCGGGCGCGTCCGCTCCAGCCGGGAAGAACTCCACGATCAGGCCGGACCCGTCGGTGGTCCACGCGAGAGCGCCGAGACGTCCGAACTGTTCGAGAGCCACGTATTCGCGTGGCGCTCCCTCCGTCGTGCCCTGCGTCGCCAGCAGGTGTGTGGCGCCACCGTCGCGTTCGATTGCGATGGCGACCCGGCCTCCGGTCGGAGCGGGTGCGACGAACCGCTCCGAGTCGGAGAAGCCGCTCAGCCGCCAGGTCTCGCCGCCGGTGCGGAGGTCGAGTATCTGGAAGTCGTGGTCGGGCTCGTCAGGGTCTCGATCGGAGAAGAGCACCTGGAACTCCTCCAGGAGCACACCGTCGCCGAAGACGCGCTCAGCGATCGCGACGTGGGTGACGAGACCGTCCGTGAGATCCAAAGCCGTGAACGAGAGGGAACGAACGCCAGGTGTTCCGGATACTTCACCGGTCTCCGTCGCGTACACGATGTGGTCGCCCTGGACACCGATGAGCGTTGACTCGGCACCGGTGGGGCTGCGTACCACCTGTTCACCGGTATCGATGTTGAAGGTGGTGACTTCTGTGCCACCGCTCGCGGCGACGTCGGCGACGATCGTCCGATCGTTGGCCCACACGACATTGTCGACGACGAGCGATGATGACGCGACGGCGGTCGCCTCGGTGCCGTCGGCGTGCGACATCCAGAGCTCGCCGGTCCCCCGGCCGAAGCCGAGAACGAATGCGAGTCGTTCACCGTCTGGCGAGACGGCGACATCACTGAGTCGGCTCTGCCCCTGGGTGTACAGCAGTGTCGAACTCGAACCGCCCGACAACGAAACGGACTTCACCTCGAGTCCGCCGCCCGCAGCGTCTCCGCCCGTTGTGTACAACAACACGTCGCTGTCTCCCGGTACGCCTCTTGGCGGCAGGGACGGTGGGAGGGTCACGGCTGGACAGGTCGCGATCACCGCGTCCTGGAGGGCGTTGTGTTCGACGTTGGACCACGGACCGCCCGGCGGATGGAACCAGATCGTGCCGTCCGCGATTGCGGGCCGAAGTGTTCGGTAGGTCGTGTCGGAGTCTCCGGGACAATCCCAGTCCCGGACGTCGAGCACATCGCTCGGGTTCGCGAGCCAGGCACACTGCGTCTTCACGAGCGTGCCACCCACGACTTCGTCACACGCGTGCTCAGGAACCACCACGGGTTCCGTCACCGCGTCGGTCGAGGCCGCCGGCGACCGTTCCGCCGGTGTCGACCCCGCTGGTGAATCGGTGGCATTCGCGGTCGTCGACTGTTGCTGCCGGTCGGGCTCCTCACCCCCGGACCAGTCGATGCTGAACACGATTACGGTGACCACGACCATCAGCGGGATGCCCACGCCGAGGACGATCGCCCAGGGCTTCGGGGTCCTGCCCTCCTTGCGCCAGAGACTGTGCAGCTGTCGGTTGATCTGATCCAGTTCGTGTCGGGCGACGAAGAAGGCAACGGTCATCACCGGGCCGGTGAAGTAGGTGATGGACGCCTCGTCGAGCGAGATCGAGATGGCGAACACGAGCATCTTGCAGAGCGCGGCAAGCCCGCCGAGCCAACAGAACCAGCGCAGCTTGGTGCGGCGTTCCTGGAGCGAGGAAGCAGCGACGATCCGCGTCTTGCGTTCCTCACGCGTCTCCGCCCGCTCGTCCAACACCCCGGTTCGCTCCATGCCGAAACTTCGACATGGCCGGTCGGTCGGCTGAGCTTTTGCGCAAACGGACAACGGAAAAGGGGCCGAACGGCCTGTGGTTGGGGTGGCGGCCGTTCGCAACGGCCCGGAGGACGGTTGGTCTGGGGCCAGAGGGCCGTTCGCAACGGCCTGTGGTTGGGGTGGCGGCCGTTCGCAACGGCCCGGAGGACGGTTGGGCTGGGGCCAGAGGGCCGTTCGCAACGGCCCTGTGGCCGGTCAGTTGATTTGGGCGGCCGCCGTTCGCAGGGCGTCGAGTCCGGTGTCGATCTCGTCCTCGGTGACGTTCAGCATCGGTGCCATGCGCACCACGTTGCCGTAGAGGCCACCCTTGCCGACGAGCAGGCCCTGGTCCTTCGCGGCCTCGTGCAGCTGCACCGTCCGCTCCGGCGATGGTTCGATGCTGCCCGGCTGCACGGTTTCCAGCGCCTGCATGAGCCCCTTGCCGCGGGCTTCTTCGATCCAGGGCGTTTCGGCGGCAAGCGCATCCAGGCCAGCCCGGAAACGATCGCCCATTCGCTTTGCGTTGCCCTGGAGGTCGTGGTCGAGCACGTGGTCGATGGTCGCAAGGCCACCGGCCGCCGACAGCGGGTTGCCGCCGAAGGTCGAGAAGTTGAGGACGTCGATCGTGTCGAAGATCTCCGCACGGGCGACGATGCCGGCGAGCGTGATGCCGTTGCCGACGCCCTTGGCGAAGGTCAACATGTCGGGCACGATGCCGGGCGCCTGATAGCCCCAGACGTGCTCGCCCGTCCGGCCCCAACCGGTCTGCACCTCGTCGGAGATGAACAGGATCCCACGGTTGTCGAGCTCCTTCTTCATCGATGCGAAGAAGCCATCGGGTGGCGTGGCGAAACCGCCCACGCCTTGGATGGGCTCGGCGATCATCCCGGCCACGTCGCCGGCCGAAGTCATGTCCACGAGCTGCACGAGGTCGTCGACGCACGCCATCGTGTAGTCGTCGGCGTCGAGGTGGCGATGGGGGCTGCGAAGCGAATAGGGGCCCTGGACGAAGGTGACCTGCAGGCCGGAGAGGCTCGTCGACGACCACGAGCTGTGCGAGGTGATGGCCTGGGTGGTGAAGCTGCGTCCGTGGTAGCTGTTGCGCATCGCGAGGATCTGGTTGCTCTTGCGAAAGCTCGTGGCGAGGAGGATCGCGGTGTCGTTCGCCTCGGTGCCGGACGGGGTCATGAACACGCGGGCGTTGGGGATGCCGGAGAGGGCGGCGATCTTTTCCGCGAGCGCGATCATCGGCTCGCTGAGGTAGAGGCTCGAGGTGTGCATGACCTTCGCCGCCTGTGCCTGGACGGCCGCGGTCACGTCGGGGTTGTTGTGCCCGATCATGGTGGTGAGCACCCCGCCGAAGAAGTCGAGGTACTTGTTGCCCTCGTCGTCGAACACCCAGCTTCCCTCGCCGTGGTCGAGCGCGATCGGTGCGCTGTAATACGGGTTCAGAAATGACGGCAGGGCGTTTCGATAACGGTCCAGCAGTTCCTGGTTCACGGCAGTCCTCCACGAGCAGCGGTCGGCTCCATTCAACACGGAAACCCGGCTGGGAAGCGGCATTGGACAAATGTTCAGTTCGTGCTTGGACGAACGTTCAGTTTCTGGCAAGCTGGCGCTCATGAATCGCATCACCCTGAGCCCACGGATTCGCAAGACCCCGTACTTCAACTCGATCGTCGCCGCCGGCCTCACCGACATCTCCGTCTACAACAAGATGGTCATGCCGACGTCCTATGGCGACCTGCAGGCTGAGTACCGCCGGCTGATCGAGGGCGTTGCGATCTGGGACGTGTCGGTCGAGCGACAGGTCGAGATCGTCGGGCCGGATGCGCACGCCTGTGCCCAGTATCTGACCGCCCGTGACCTGACCAACATGAAGGAAGGCCAGGGCAAGTACGTCGCCATGTGCGATCACGAAGGTCGCATTCTCAACGATCCGGTGTTGATGAAGCTGTCGGGTGACCGCTACTGGTTCTCCCTCGCCGACAACGACATGCTGCTCTGGTGCCGGGCAATCGCGGCCGAGCGGGGCTTCGACGTCACGGTCCACGAGCCGGATGTCTCGCCGCTCGCCGTGCAGGGCCCCAAGGCCGAAGACCTCATTGCCGAGCTGTTTGGCGAGGAGGTGCGCGCACTCAAGTACTTCTGGTTCATCGAGACCGAACTGGACGGTATCCCATTGGTGTTGTGCCGCAGCGGTTGGAGCAAGCAGGGCGGCTTCGAGCTGTTCCTGCAGGACGGCAGTCGCGGTGATGAGCTCTACGGCAAGGTGATGGTCGCCGGCGAGAAGTACGAGATCGGACCAGGCGCCCCCAACCACGTGGAGCGGGTGGAAAGTGGCCTGCTGTCGTGGGGCGGCGACACGACGCCGGACTCGAACCCGCTTGAAGCCGGAATGGCCCGCTATGTCGACATCGACTGCGAGCCCGACTACATCGGCAAGGCTGCGCTCCAGAACGTGATGGCCAATGGCGGGCCGGAGCGCCTCTTCGTCGGCCTCACGATCGAGTCGGACATTGCCGACAGCTGGCCCCTTCCCGAGCGCACCCCGGTACGGCAGAACGGTGAGGTGGTCGGCACGATGAGCGCCGTCGTGTTCTCGCATCGTCTCCAGGAGACGATCGGCCTCGCACAGGTCAACCGGACGGTCGTCGAGGCCGGCGAACCGGTCGAGGTCGAAGGCCCCGGTGGCCGCAACGTGGCGGCGATCGCCGAGTTGCCATTCATCTGAGGGCAGCTGCCGCCTGCCGAGCATTCGCGTTGACCACCAGGTAGACGCCGCTCAGCACCAGAAGCGCGCCGATGCCTTCGACCACGCCGAGCCGTTCATCGCGGAACAACCAGCCGAAGAACACGCCGAATAGCGGGATCAGGTAGGCGGTTGACGCTGCCTGTGTGGGCGTCGCCATTTTCACGATCAGCGCCATGAGCGAGAACGTGATCGCGTTGGCG
>CALBVR010000306.1 GCA_937969565.1 uncultured Acidimicrobiales bacterium
CCAATGGCCATGTCGCCATGATGTTGCAGGCGGGCTGGTGCCGTCAACGAAGGTTGCGCAGGTCAGTCCTGCCAGTCCTCGATCGCCTTCACGTCCTTGAGCCACAGCCCGCCACCACGCCGTTCGCCGGGCGTGTACGAGCGATGACCGAGGAGCAGCTGGACCCGTTCGGATTGCTGCGCCAGGTCTTCGGCTCGGTAGTCGAGCGGCGAAGCTTCCTCCGGGGTCAGCCAACCGGCGACGAAGCTGAGGTGCATCGCATGGCGCCACCGATCCGTGCGGTTGGCGCCCCCGCCGTGCAAGACGTTCCCGGAGTACACGAACGCGTCGCCGGGACCGAGCTCGGCGGGCACCGAATCCTCGTCGGAGTAGAGCTCGAGTTCGCTTCGACGATGGCTACCGGGCACGACTCGTGTGGCCCCGAGTTCTTCGGTGACGTCGCCGAGCCCGATCATTGCGCTGAGGGTCACCTCGGGCGTGTCGGGCCAGGTGCGGGAGATGAACTCCCACCAGTTGTCGGCGTCGCGATGCAGCGCCTGGGCCTTCTCCCCCGGTCCGATGAACATCACCTGTCCGGTGTTGACCCAGTACGACCCGCAATGTGGGAGGAGCACGGCGTCGGCGAGGGCAGCAAAGACGTCGTTGTCGAGCATTTCGAAGAAGGCCGGACTCAGCAGTCCCAGGCTGGAGAAGCGGATGGTGTTCGCCCCCACGAAGGCGGCGCCGGCCTCGCCCATGCCCTGCGTCGCCGAGCCGGGCACGATCTCGCGGGCTCGTTCAATGGCCGCCTTGTGCATCGCTTCGATGACTGGCAGGGGGAACATCTTCTCGACGATCACACCCCCGTCAGCGTGGAGGTGGGTCAGCATCTCCTCGACCGGAGCCGTGGCCGCCACTCGGGCGAGGGAGCGGAGTTCGTCCATGTGGCCGACAGTACCCCAGGCCGGATCGTTCAGAAATGGTTGAGGAGATCGACGAATCGGTCGAGGACGAGCAATCGATCGTGGTCGGGGACCTCGCCGTCTTCGTGCCCCCACGTGTCCGGATGCGGGATGTGGACGGCCCCGAGCCCGACGGAAAGGGCGGGCACGATGTCGCTCCGGGGTGAGTTGCCGATCATCCAGGATCCCGCGACGTCGAGCCGCTGGTCGGCCACCACTGCGTGGTAGGCGTCCGGCGTCTTCTCCGGAACGATGTGGATCGAGTCGAAGTGCGATTCAAGCCCAGAAACCTCGAGCTTCTTGGATTGCTCCTGAGGGTCGCCCTTCGTCACGAGATGCAGATCATGACGGTCCCGAAGTGCTTCGAGCGTGGGCACCACGCCCGGCAGGAGGTCGACCGATCGCCACTCGAACGGCTCCACGAGCACGTTCACGTATTCATGCTGCTCACGGGTCGGTTCGGCCCGCTGGTGCCGGCGGATCGTCTCGAGCAGGCTGCGCCGGAACGTCGCAGCGCCGTAGCCGTGTCGGACGACAAGCTCGCGTTGGACCTGATCGGCGAATTCGAGAAAGGCGGTCGGCGCCTCGGGAGCGATCCAGTCGGCGAATCGATCGTTCACGTCATGGAAGACGCGGATGTTCTCCCACAGCGTGTCGTCAGCGTCGATCAGCAGCGCCATCGGTCAGCGAAGGACCGGCGGCACGTCGTCGCGTCGGCCGGGGCGAAGAAGGTGCTGGGCGAGGCGAAGGAGCAGGTCGAGGGCCAGGGTCAGGAGGAGTGTGACCCCGAGCCAGACGAGCATCTGGTCCATTCGCAGGAAGGTTCGCGAGGTCCACATCGCAGAGACCACACCGATCTCGGACGCTGCGACCTCGACGAGCGCCAGCGTGGCCCAGGCGAGGGGAAGGGCCGAACGGATTCCCTCGACGACTCGGGAACCCACGGCCGTGGTCCAGCCACGACCGGCGTCCGCGAAGGCCCCGGCAGTGGTGAAGCTGACGGACGCGAACACGGCGAGGGCCGGTGGAACGAAGAGCGGGAGGTCGAGACCCCACCACACCAGCAGGATCGGGAAGAACACGGCGGGAGCGGCGAAGCGGAGCAGCGCCGGAATGGGCTGGAGCAGCCGTCCGAACCGGGGCGAGCCGCCGATCACCCGACCAAAGCCGAGCCCCACGACGCCGCCAGCAACGATAGCCCCGACAAGCCGAGCGGCCGTGTGCAGGATGTGATCCCAGAAGTCGTTCTGCCCGACCATGTCGGACAGCGCGTCGAACGTCGTCTGCGGAGACGGCAGATCCACCTCGGCAACGACGGGGTTCGGGCTGCGAGTGAGCGCCCACCATGCTGCGGCCAGCGCCCCGACCCACACGATGATCCCGAGCCCCGCCCACACGACGGCACCGGTGTCTCGCCCGGTCCGGTCGACGAGCGGCGCGCTCGCTTCATCGTGTGCCAACGCATCGGGTTCTTCGGATTCGGTCGGCGCCTCGGCCACGAAGTCGGGAGCGGCAACGATTGGAGGTACGGCGACGGTCGGGTCGGCCAGGCCCGTGGGTGGTCCGGTGAAGACGGTTGGTGGTGGTTCCGGAGGTCCAGAAGACATGTCGATCGACACGGTGTCCTGGTTGGCTGCCGCATCGGGCGGCGGCGCGACCGGTGACGGCGGAGTGTCGATGACCGGAGGGCGAATCTCCACTGTCGGCAAGGGCGGAGGCGTCAGGGCAGCCTGCTCAGGCGTCGGAAGATCGGCCCATGGGTCGTTCTCTTGGGGCGCATCGGAGTCGGGCATCCTCCGAGTATGGCGTCAGACGCACGTATGCGTGGTTTTCACCCCTCCGGGACGAATCACGATCGCGAAAGCGTCGTTGGCCCCACCCGGAACCGTGTAGGTCGACGCGCCGTTCGGGGCGGTGACCAGCCAACTGCCGTTGCGACGAATGTTGACGTCGCTGAACGCCGCGTCCCAGGAAAGGACCATGTCGTTGCCGGCCGGAGTGGCTTCACAGGGCGCATTCGGTGGCGGCGGCGGCGCACCGTCCCGCTCGCACGGGAAGTCCGTACGGACACCATCGATGCGCACCCGCACGAGATAGGTGGCGGCGTCGTTCGCGGCCCCGGCGATCGTCGTGGTCGTCACGGTGCCGGGTGTGCTGTGCCACGACGGACCCCGCCGGATGACGGCGCGGCCGAAGCCGTCGGTCCAGCTGAGCACAAGGTCGTTGCCGACGGCCGAGGCGGTGCATTCGAGCTCGGCCGGTGGCGGCGGAGGTGGTGGTGGGGGCGGTGGGGCGTCCCCACCGACGCGGACGGCGATGTAGTCGCGGCCGCCGACCATCTCGACCGCATCGTCGACGTCGTCGACGACGACCGGGGTGGTCCGGTCGATGGTCGTGCCGTCGCCCAACTGGCCGGAGTCGTTGCGGCCCCACGCCCGAATGGTTCCATCGGCAGCAGCCGCCATGCCGTAGTCACGGCCGGAACCGATGGCGACAGAGGTGGGAACGCCAACGCGCACGGGTCGGGTTCGTTCGATCGTGGTGCCGTCACCGAGCTGACCGAGGTTGTTGCGCCCCCACGCCCACACCCGGCCGGCTGCGTCGAGTGCGATGCTGTGAAATCCGAACGCCTCGACCTGGACGATGTTCGACAGACCCTGGACCTGCTGCGGGACCGTCCGGTCCGTGGTGGTGCCGTCGCCGAGCTGGCCGTAGTTGTTGTCGCCCCAGGTCCAAACGGTTCCATCCGTTCGCAACACGATGGCGTGGATGCGGCCGCTCGAGATCTCGCTGACACCGGAGATGCCCGTGACCGCAACTGGGGTGGTCGACGCCGTCGTGTTGCCGCGCCCGAGCTGGCCGTTGTCGTTGTCGCCCCAGGCTCGAAGGGTGCCGTCGGAGCGGAGGGCGAGCGTGTGCTCACGCCCGCCGGCCACGGCGACCACGCCGCTGAGCCCGCCGACCCGCTGCGGTGAATTCCGGTTGATTTCGTCGCCGAGGCCGAGCTGCCCGTGCGAGTTTCGGCCCCAGCTCCATACCTCGCCGTTGCGAACGGCGAGCGAGTGGTAGTGGCCGGCGCCGACTGCGGTCACGTTGTCGAGTCCGGGCGAGACGGGGTTGGCCCGATTGGCGGAGGTGCCGTCGCCCAGCTGGCCGGAGCCGTTCCAACCCCATGTCGAGACGGAACCGCCCGAGGAGGCGGCCACCACATGGTGACGGCCGCCGGCGATGTCGATCGTGCCGGCGACGCCGGATTGCACCGCGTTGCCGCGATAGGACGTGGTGCCATCGCCGAGCTGGGACAGCTGGTTGGCACCCCATGCATACACATCGCCGTCAGCGGCAACGGCCACGCCCGGCGTCGCAACGACCACCGAAGCCACGACTGCCAGCGCAACACCGATTCGTGTCCCTGTTTGCACCGCCGCCTGCCACGCACCACCGATTGCCCTCATGCGGCCATCGTAGGTCACGCTCTGTGCCGTTGAACAGGTCCCGACGGATTGGGATCAGCTCGAGGAGCGGAGCGTGCGCAGCCGATCGAAGACGGCTTGGGTGCAACCGGCCACCGGGGTGCGCCGCTCCGTGTGCTCGAGCGTGAGCAGCGAACGATCGAAGGCGTCGCCGGTCGGCACACCGACCTCCTCGCACACGAGGACTGCTCCGAGGTAGTCCCACACGCCGTGCGCGTTGTCATCGAAGTCGGCGTATCCGCCGAGCCGACCCTCGGCCACCGCACACAGGTCGAGGGCCGCCGCCCCGAAGGTGCGGAATTGGCCCCAGCCCGGATTCGCCGGCGGCCGGCCGTTCACACCGATGACTGCGTCCTCGAACGAGCGGGCCAACGGCGGCCCCATGCGCTGCCCGTTTCGGGTCGCCCCGCCTCCGCGTGTCGCCTCGAACCGGGTGCCGGATGCGTGGTTGACGACGATCGATTGCAGCGGACCGTCGTCGTCGACCACACAGATGCTGGTGGCGAACCAAGGCAGTCCCAGCGAGGCGTTGGTGGAACCGTCGACAGGGTCGAGAACGGCGATCAGCGCCCGGTCGGGATGTTGCACTCCTGCCTCCTCGGACAGGACACCGAGGCCGGCGGACAGCAATGCGTCGACGATCGGGCCGTCCACGTCGAGGTCGAACGCGTACTGCCCCTCGCGTTCGCCGCCAGCGCCGCGCACTTCGTCCGTTCGGGTCGCCACTTCGGCCAACACCGTGGCTGCCGTGTCGCAGGCTCGACGAAGCACGTCGTCGAGCGAATTCGTGGACATGCGGCTGCCTCCGTCGGGTCGGGATGATCTTCCCGGCCAGTTTGCCCCGTCGAACGACCCGAGCGGGTAGCCTGCCCAGACGGACAACCGGGGGGTTGAAGGGCACCGTAGTGGCGATCATCGACATTGCAGGATTCATCACCGATCTGAAGGACCACGCGACCCACCACGGTTTCCACGTCCACGACGAGCGGCACTTCGTCGAGACGTACTCCATGCGTCAGGCGTTCGAGGTCGACCTCCACCCCGAGCACGCGTGCGGCGGACCGCTCGATCTGCACCTGTCGCTCGAAATCGACCCCCGGGTGCTGCTTGCGTTCGAGGACGAGGTCTACTCGATGCCCGACCCGGGCGATTCACCAAGCGAAGACCTTCGGTTCCCGCTGCTCTTCACCTGGAGCCTCCCCCCGCTCATCCACGGCCCCGACCTTCTCGTGCTTGCCACCGAACTGGCGGGCATCGGCGGCCCCGACCTTCCGCTGGACATCAGTGCCGTCGACGGCTTCGCGGCCGTCACCGACGCACCCGAGCGAAGCCTCAACGTGGTCGCTCGGGTGGAGCTTCCGCTTTCACGCATCTACCTCGGCGAAGACGACCTGTGCGACGTGCTCGACCGCTGCCACGCGGTGAGCGACTACCTGCTCGATCGAGCCGTCATGTGGCTCGACGAAGGCCTCGCCTAGCCGGCACCACACTCCAGCCATTTCATTTCAGTGACATTTGATGGCCACGTGTTCACGCATTGTGTGAGTGAAGTAGGTTGACGGCACATCGCAGTCACGAAGAGTGAGACTGCGCGGAGGAAGGCAATACACGTGACGGTCACCGCACCGTTCGGCGCCACTGAGGACGCCGCACCGCGAACACAGCGAATCCAGCAGGTCGATCCACCGTCGCTGCGTCGCGACCCCGTGCTCCCCTTCATCATCGTCGGCGTCATCACGCTCGTGGCGATCATTGCACTCGGCTACCTGCTGACCGCCCCCGTCTGACGCACCGACTTCTGAACAACTCGTTCAGAAGGCTGAACGATGTAAGACGCCTTACAACGTCGGTAACAAGGCGCCCACTCTTCCCCGCAGCATGCGGCGCTTCCTTACGTTCTCCCCTTGCGAACACAAACCACTCGTAAGGGAGATGCAATGCGCACAATGAAAGCAATCCTGGCCTCCGTGCTGGGGCTGGCGGTCTTCGCCTCACTGCTCACGGCTCCGGCCGGAGCACAAGGCGTCGCCGACGACGCCGTTCAACTGCAGAACAGTCCGGCCCGGTCGTACGAGGTCACGATCACCAACGTGTCCGGCCAGCCCGTCACACCGCCGGTCGTCGCTGTGCACAACCAGCTTGCCGACCTGTACGAGGTTGGCGAAGCCGCCTCCACGGAGATTCAGGAAGTTGCCGAGAACGGCAACATCACCCCGCTGGTCGAGCTCGCCGGTGAGACCCGAGGCGTGCATGGCGCCGCCGTTGCCGGCGAGGGTCCGTTGTTCCCCGGTGAGTCCGTGACCGTTCAGGTCGACGCCGACCGCGGCCGCCGCCTCTCCCTCGTCTCGATGGTCGTGTGCACGAACGACGGCATCACGGGCCTCGACACCGTGAAGCTGCCTCGCCGAACCGGCCAGACCAGCAACTTCGCCACCGTCGCCTACGACGCCGGCACCGAGCAGAACATCGAAGACCCCGACTGGTGGGTCCCGCCATGCGGCGGCAACGGAGAGAACCTCCACACCGCCGAAGACGGCGTGATCACCGCACACCCCGGCCTCGAAGGCTTCGAAGAGCTCGACTTCGCCACCGGTGACACGATCCTTGAGGTCGAGGTCACGCGCCTGCCCCGTCGCACCCGCACCTACGAGGTCACGGTGACCAACAACTCCGGTCAGCCGGCCACTCCGCCTGTCGTGGCGCTGCACAACCGGTCCACCAACCTCTACCAGGTCGGTCAGGCTGCGAGCGAAGCCGTTCAGGCGATCGCCGAGAACGGCGACAACTCGCTCCTCGTCGAAGCAGCAGCCGGCCTCGGCGGTGTCGGCGGGTTTGCCGTCGTCGGTGACGGACCCATCCTCCCCGGTGAGTCCGCCACAGCCACCATCACGACCGACAGCCGCGGTCGTGTGCTGAGCCTCGTGTCGATGATCGTCTGCACGAACGACGGCTTCAGCGGTATCAACAGCATGCGCCTTGCCCG
>CALBVR010000307.1 GCA_937969565.1 uncultured Acidimicrobiales bacterium
CCTCACCGCGTTCTCCAAGTACGAGGTCACCGGCCCCGACGCCGAGACGTTCCTCAACCGCATCACCACGGGTCGCATCCCGAAGCAGGGCCGAATCGCCCTCAACTACGTGCTCAACGAGCAGGCCCGCATCGAGACCGAGATCACCGTGACCCGCGCAGGCGAAGACGCGTTCTACATCGTGTCCGGAGCCATGGGTGAGAGCAGGGACTTCGACTGGTTCAACCAGTCGGTCGCCGACGGCGAGGACGTGACGATCACCGACCACTCGACGACCCGCGGCGTGCTCGTGCTTGTGGGCCCCCACGCCCGCGACGTGCTGTCCGCCTGCACTGAGGCCGACGTGTCCAACGATGCGGCGCCCTTCCTGTCCGCCACGCCGATGAGCATCGCTGGCGTGATGGTGTACGCGCTTCGTGTCGGTTTCACCGGCGCACGCGGTTGGGAACTCCACATGGACGTCAACGAGATGGAAGCCGTCTACGACGCCCTCTGGGCTGCGGGCGAGGCGCACGGCATCGCCGATTTCGGCAGCCATGCCCTGAACTCGTTGCGCATCGAGAAGATGTATCTCACCCGCAACGAGCTCACGCACGACATCGGTCCGATCCAGGCCGGCGTCGAGTTCTTCGTGAAGCGGGACAAGGGCGACTTCGTCGGCCGCGACGCGCTGGATCGCCCGCCGTCCGGCAACCCGTGGAAGCTCGTCTACCTCGATGTGGACGCCGGTGGCCTCGACGTCGAGGGTGCCGCCGATTGTGGCGGCGGCGAGTGCGTGTTCGCCGGCGACGAAGCGATCGGTCTCACGACCAGCGGCGGGTACGGGTTCACGGTGGGCAAGAGCCTGGCGTTCGCCTATGTCACGGCGGACCATGCGGCGCCGGGCACCGAGCTCGAGGTCATGATCCTCGGCGAGAAAAAGCCCGCCGTCGTGCTCGACGGCCCCGTCTTCGACCCCGAAAACGCCCAACTCCGCGGCTAGGCCCGACACCCAGGTGCCTGGCACCATTGGCGGTCGCCTGTCATCCAGGTGCCTGGCACCATTGGCGGTCGCCTGTCATCCAGGTGCCTGGCACCATTGGCGGTCGCCTGTGCACAACTCACGAACGAAACTGCTGATTTCTCAGTGATTCGGGCCGCGCCCTGTGGAAAGGTACCTGGCACCTAAGCGCCCCTCAGGTGCCAGGCACCTAAGCGGAAGTGGACGCTTCAGAGGACGTTGGCCCAGCGGAGGAAGTTGGCGATGAGTTGGCGGCCGTCGGGGTGTTCTTCGGTCCAATACTCGGGGTGGAACTGCGTGCCGACGATCCGTCGGTCGTCGTTCACCGCCAACTGCACCGGCGTCACCGGCGTCGAGGCCAACGTCGCGAAGCCCTCGGGCAACGCCGGGATGTGCAGCGCATGCGCGTGCCGATGGGTCGACGTCGAACCGAGACCATCGAGCAACGGATGGTCGGCCACGTGCCGCACCGGGTGATAGCCGAACTCGGCCAGACGACCACCCGGCCACTCGGTGATGATCTCGTCCGCCGCGTGCTCGGACGGCACCTCGATCGCTTCGAGCCGTGCCCCCAAAGCCGTCGCCGCAAACTGCCAGCCTCCGCAGAAACCGAAGATCGGGAGCTCCGACGTTCGCACGATGTCCTCGAACGCCGCGGTCTCCGTCGGGTCGTATCGGTCCGGGTCCGTGCCCTGACCGCTGATGAAGATCGCCTTCACGTCGAGCCGCTCGAGCAGATCCACACTGATCCGGTTGTAGCGCACGAGCATGCATGGCATTCCCGAGAGGTCTTCGAGCCGGTACGTGATCCTCGCTCGAGCCGCGAGCAGCCACTCCATGTCGGGCTTCTCGTACATCTCGGCATGTTCGTAGTCGACGAAGATCAGCATCGGGCGCAACGCTACGACGTGCGATCGGGCACCGGAAGGCCCGACGGTGTGACTCCTGCTCCGAGGTCCCACCACACGCCGGCCATGATGCCGAGCGCCTCGCGGCAGGTCGACGCCAACGCGTGTTCATCCGGGGCGTGTTGCGAACAACCCGGATAGCTGTGCGGAATCCAGATCGTCGGCAGCCCGAGCAGGTCAGCGAACACGTCGTTTGGAAGCGACCCACCGAGATTGGGGAGTACGGCCACCGACCCGTTCGACGTCTGCTCGACGGAGTCCACAATCCAACGGGCCCACGGATGCTCAGGATCGAGCCGTGTTGGTCGCATCGCCACCCCAGCCGCCTCAAGGACGACCATGCGATAGCCGTGCGCATCAAGGTGCCGTCGGAGTGCCGGCAACAGATCGTCGACGTCAGTTCCGACGACCAGACGCAGATGTCCATGGGCAACCGCCCGGGGCGGCACCGCGTTCACCGGGTGCCGGGGGTTACCGGTCTCGAATGCGAGCACTTCGAACGTGTTCGTCCCGAAGACGCGCTCGGCCGGGCTGAGGTCCGGCTCGCCCCAGTCCGTGTCGATCACTGGGTCACCCGGATCCCGGCCCACGTCGAGTGTGGCGATCGCTGCCCGAACAGAATCGGACATCGGTTCGCTGCGCCAACCATCGACGAGGATTCGCCCGCGGGCGTCGACCATCGAGGCGAGCGCGTTCGCCAGGATCACGCCGGGGTTGGCAAGAAGGCCACCCCAGTTGCCCGAATGGTGACCGCCCTTCCGAAGGTCGACCGTCATCGTGAAGTTGAAAGCGCCACGCGATCCCATGAACACCGTGGGCCGCGCTGCGCCATTGCGTGGACCGTCGGACGCGATCAGGACGTCGGCAAGCAACCGATCGGCGTGGGCGGCGCAGAACTCGTGCAATCCGGGGGAGCCGCACTCCTCGCCGGTCTCCATCAACACCGTGATGTTGAAGCCGAGTTCCCCCGCGAGCCTCGAGCACGGTCCGCAACGCCGCAAGGTTGATCGTGTGCTGGCCCTTGTTGTCGGCCGTCCCGCGGCCGTAGATGCGATCGCCATCGACCTCGACGACCCACGGCGACCTCCCGTCCGCCCACTGGTCGTCATACCCCCGCACGACGTCGCCGTGGCCGTACGTCAGCACCGTCGGAAGTTCGTCCGACTCCACCCGAGACCCGATCAGGAACGGAGGTCCGCCGGGCTCGGGGTGATCGAAGACCTCGACGACAAAGCCGAGCTCCTCCAACGAGCGGCCGAACTCGGAATCGAGGTAGCGCCGCAGATCCGCACGCCGATCCGGATCCGGGCTCTCGGTTCGATACGCGACCCGACGGGCCAACTCGGTCAGGAAGTGGCCCTCGTCGAACCAGCGGTGCGCCGCGTCGATGACGGCGGTTCGGGACGAACGTGACATGCCCACATCCTGACGCATCGTTCGACGGTTCGCTGGGCCCATGCGCACCCCATCCAGAGCGCGCAACACTTGGGCATGGGCCGCCGGAAACGCATTCTGATCTCCCTCCTGATCGTCGGCTCCGGCCTGCTCGCTGCGCAGGCAGGAGCGTTCAGCGTCGGTGTCCTCCTCGGCGCACCGAGCCCGACCCTGACCGTCACGTTCTGGGCGCTTCTGGCCGCCAGTTTCGTGATCGCGAACCTGGCATGTTTCGGTCTGCTGAAACTCTGGGCCGAGCCGTGGGCACGGCGCCGACTGCGCCACCTCTGAGGACCTACACTCCGGGCATGAGCCCCGGACGTCCACGCGAAGCAGTTCTCCGACTGGCCGGCTATCGGCCCGGCAAGGCCGCGAGCCAAGCGGAGGAGGAGCACGGCATCGACAACGCCATCAAGTTGGCCTCCAACGAGAACCCGCACTCGCCGGTTCCTGCGGTGGCCCAGGCCATGGCAGACGCGTTGGCCGGCGTGAACCGCTATGGCGACAACAACGCGACCGACATTCGCACGGCGCTTGGCGAGTGGATCGGCATCGGAGCGGATCACCTCACCGTGGGTTGCGGCTCCAGCGGCATCCTCCAACAGCTGTTCTTCGCCTACGTCGACGCCGGGGACGACGTCGTGTTCCCGTGGCCCTCTTTCGAGATCTATCCGGTCTTCTCGACGCTGTTCGACGCCAACGCGATCAAGGTGCCCCTGGTGGATCATGCGTTCGACCTGGCGGCCGTGGCCGACGCCGTCACCGAGTCGACGAAGCTCATCTTCCTTGCGACCCCGAACAATCCGACCGGCACCTCAACGTCGATGGACGCGGTGGCAGAATTGCTGGCGAAGGTCTCGAACGACACGCTCGTCGTGATCGACGAGGCGTACCGGGAGTTCAACGACCCGTCGTTCGGCGATCCGGTGGACCTGCTCAACGCCGGCCATCGAAACGTTGTCGTGACCCGCACGTTCTCCAAGGCGTACGGACTCGCTGGGTTGCGGACCGGCTATGCGATCGCCGACCCAGCGGTCGTCGCCGAGCTCGACAAGGTCCGCCTCGCCTTCTCGGTCAACAACGTTGCGCAAGCGGCGACCCTTGCGGCGATCGAGCACCGCGAGGCTGCGCTCGAGAAGGTGGCGGAGCTCGCGGCCGAGCGCGACCGGTGCCATGCAGCTGTTGCGGCTGCCGGCTGGGAGCTGCCACCGGCGCACGCGAACTTCGTCTGGATTCCGACCGGCGACCGGACCGACGAGATCTACCTCTCGATGGAAAAGGCCGGGGTCGTCACGCGACCCTTCCCAGGCGTCGGCCTGCGCATCACCGTCTCGACGCCCGAGGAAAACGATCGCTGGCTGGCGGCTTTCGCCGCAGCGACCGCCTGATCAGGTGGCGCTTGCGTCGTAGATGGCTTGGACCGTGGCGTCGAGCGTTGCGTTGAAGTCGTCGTCGCTCTGCTTGGCGGACAGGCCTTCTGCGAGTGCACGGGAGAAGCTGGCGATCATTCCGTTGTTCTGGGCGAGTCGCTCGTTTGCGACGTCGCGGCTGTAGCCACCCGAAAGCGCAACGACCTTGACCACCTGCGGGTGCGCGATGAGATCGGTGTAGAAGTTCGCTTCCTCGGGGATGGTCAGCTTGAGCATGACGAGCTGATCGGACGGGAGCTGTTCGAGGTGCTCGAGAATCGATGCTCGCAGCATCGCTTCGGCTGCCGCCTTCTCGGGCGAGTTGATGTCGACCTCGGGCTCGATGATCGGGACGAGGCCGTGGCCGATGATCTGCTGACCGACCTCGAACTGCTGGGCGACGACGGCATCGACACCGGCCTGGTTGGCCATCTTGACGACCGAGCGCATCTTCGTGCCGAACATGTTCTTTTCGACCGAGCGGCTCAGGAGATCGTCGAGACCGGGGATCGGCTTCATGATCTGCGCACCGTTCTCCTCGTCTGCAAGACCCTTGTCGACCTTGATGAACGGGACGACACCCTTTTCGTTCCACAGGTAGTCGCCCGTGTCCTGACCGAGCACCTGGCGATCCATGGTCATCTCGAAGAGGATCGCACCCATGACACGCTCGCCGGTGAAGGCCGGGCTGGTCATGATGCGGCTGCGCATCTCGTGGACCTTGTCGAACATCTCCTCCTCACCGGAGTACTCGGACTCCTCGACGCCGTAGGCAAGCAGTGCCTTCGGGGTCGAGCCACCGCTCTGGTCGAGGGCGGCGATGAAACCGGTTTCGGTGCGGAACTTCTCGAGCTGCTGTTCGTTCATGGTCTTTCCCTGTTGTGGGTCGTCCCGCTCAATCTAGTTCCGGGACCTCACCGACCGGTTCAAAACCGGCACGGATCCGTTCGGTATCTGGAACTCCAATCGCGAGCGGGACTTCAATGGCTGCAAGAGATGTGCGACCATGAGCGGGCGAGGTAGGGGCTTCGTCGCGAAGCAAGGGGGACGCTGAACATGACGGACACACCGGTCCGAAAGACACCGCCGGTCGACGACTGGACGACGGACTACGACATTTTCGACCCGGAGTACGTGGTCGACCCCGTCCCCATGTGGACCGAAATGCGACAGCAGTGTCCGGTGGCCCACACGGACCGCTGGGGCGGTTCGTGGATGCCCACTCGCCACGAGGATCTGCAGGCGATGGCGAAGATGGTGCCGGAGCTGTCGTCGAAGGCTCCGCTCGTCGTGGAACTGCCTGAAGGCGACCCGAACGAAGACAATCCGGACGGACTCAACGCTCCGCCGATCTCTGCGGATCCACCGGAGGCGACCTGGACTCGCAAGATGATCCTTCCGACGTTCGCGCCGAAGGCGGTCGAGCAGTATCGATCCTTCACCGAGGACCTCTGCAACCAGCTCATCGACGGCTTCATCGCCGACGGTCGATGTGATGCTGCGGTGGACTACGCCCAGCAGATCCCGCCCCGGGTGATCGCCCATCTACTCGGGCTCGACCCCAGCCGGGCGGACGAGTTCACCGAGTGGGTCCGAGGCGTGCTCGAACTCGGGTTGTCTGATCCGCCGGTCCGTATTCACTACCGCGACAAGATCCTCACCTTCCTGCGCGAGGAGGTGTCCGACCGGTTCATGAATCCACGGGACGACAAGATCTCCGAGCTTCTGGCGATGGACGTGCCGGAGATGAATGGCCGTGAGGTGCAGGTTGTCATCGGCATCGCCAACCTGCTGCTGATAGCTGGCATCGACACGACGTGGAGTTCGATCGGTTCGGCCCTCTTCCATTTCGGGAGCCACGAGGACGATCGGCGTCGTCTCTCCGCGGACCATTCACTGTTCCCAACTGCGACCGAGGAGATGCTGCGGTACTACTCGCCGGTCACGATGGCTCGGGTTGCGCAGCAGGACGTGCCGTACGGCGATGTCGTGATCCGCGAGGGTGACAAGGTCTTGATGAACTTCCCGGCCGCGAACCACGACCCCGAGGTGTTCGAGAACCCCGAGGAGATCCAGATCGACCGCCAACGGAACCGACACATCGCGTTCGGGTCGGGCATCCACCGTTGCGCGGGATCGAATCTCGCCCGTCTGGAGATGGACGTCGCGGTGCGCACCTGGTTCGAGCGGATTCCCGAGTTCGAGATCGAGAACCCGAATGCGGTGACGTGGGCGGGCGGCCAGGTTCGGGGCCCGCGGTCGCTCCCGATGCGGTTCTGATCAGCGACACGACGCCCGCCGCGGGCCGAGTCAGCCGATGATGGTGCCGTACATCTCGCCGAGGCCGTCGGCGATCAGCTCGATGCGTTCGCCATCGGGACCGGTGAAGTAGATCGACGTCTTGTGCTCGAAGTCGAGCGTCATGCCGGCGTCGAGGATCTTCTGCTTGAGTCGAGCGTGGGTTTCGGGCTCAACGGCGATGGCCAGGTGGTGGAGGCTCCCCAGGACTTCGGCGTAGGCGCCAAGGTCGAGACCGGGGAAGTCGAAGAAGGCCAGCTGGTTGCCGTTGCCGATGTCGAAGAAGAAGTGGGTCGAGCCCGTGTAGTCGCGGTTCTCGAAGAGTTCGGTCAGCGGGAACTCCAGGAGGCCTTGGTAGAAGTCGATCGTCCGAGCCACGTCTGAGGACAGAAGGGCGACGTGGTGCACACCGCGTGCGGTCGAGGGCGGCCGCTGGTCGGTGGGAAGCATGTACGTCTGCCGCATCTGCTCCCACTCGTCGCTGCGGTCGACGTCGTCTCCGTGTTCTGTCATGGCTTCAGCCTTTCATGTGGCGGCCGGGAGCGTTGGTTCGTTCCCGGACGTGGCTCGGATCGATCGATGTGGGTGCGTTCAGGCGGGGACGGCCTGGATCTCGAGTTCGATGTCGACCTTGTCGCTGATGAGCATGCCGTCGAGGCCGACCGGCATGTTGAACTCGATGCCGAAGTCGGAGCGCTTGATGCTGCCCTCGGCGCTGAATCCGGCGCGGGTGACGCCGTAGCCGTCGACGGTGACGCCGTGGAACTCGAGGTCGAGCACAACCGGCCTGGTCTGGCCGTTGATGCTGAGGTCGCCGGAAAGCGAGCCCTCGGTGACGCCGGTGGAGGTGAAGACCATCTGGGGGTTGGCCTCGGCGCCGAAGAAGTCGGTGCTCTGGAGGTGGCCGTCGCGGTCGGCGTTGTTGGTGTCGACCGAGGACAGCTCGATGGTTGCGTTGACGGAGCTGGCGAACTTTTCCTCGTCGATGGTGAGGCTGCCGCTGAAGTCGTTGAACTGACCGCGGACTTTGGAGAGGCCGAGGTGACGGACGGTGAATCCGACCGAGGAGTGTGCGGGTTCGATGGTCCAGTTTCCGGGGGTGAGGTCTGCCATGTCTGTGCTTTCGTTCGGGCCACCGGGGGTGGCGGGGTTTGGAAGGGGGTGAAGTTCAATATTGAACTATCTGTCGGTCACTATAGTTCAAACTTGAACTATTGCAACCATTCCGTCCGGTAGACTCGCCCAATGCCGGAACCGAAGTGGCTCGACGAAACCGAGATGCGCATCTGGCGCGGGTTCCTCGCCGCCACGAACGCCGTGCTCCAACCCATCGACGCTGACCTCAAAGCAACCGCAAGCCTGACGCTGGACGACTACGAAGTGCTGGTGCACCTGAGCGAGGACCCGGAGCGGCGACTGCGCATGAGCGAGCTCTCGGAACGGCTACTGCACAGCCGCAGTCGGCTCACCCAACGGATCGATCGGATGGAACGCCGTGGCCTGGTCGCACGAGAGAAGTGCGACGACGACGCCCGCGGCACATGGGCGGTGCTCACCGACGAGGGATGGTCGGCCATCACCGGCACCGCGCCACAGCATCTCGCCGAAGTGCGGCGCGTGCTCATCGATCGAATCCCGCAAGATCAGCGCGAGCAACTGGCGGCACTCCTCGAAACGCTCGCCACTCCCCCCGCCGAGTAGAGCTACTCCGGTACCGACTCGTTCGGAGGCGGTGGAATCTGCAGTCGACGACGGCGCCGCCGCGGCAGCATCGAGCGCATCTCTTCGAGGCTTCCGAAGCACAACAGCCGGTCGTTCGCCTTCAACACGAAGCTCGGGCGGGGATTCGGGATGACGGTGGTGCCCCGTTGCACGGTCAGCACCGTGATGTCCCGGTCGTGGATGTCGCTGTCGGCGATCGACGACCCCACGAAGGATCCGTCCTCACGTACCAGGAGTTCGGCGACGCCGTAGCCGGTACTGACGGACAGCCGCTGCCGAACGTCGAGTTCCGGGAAGGCCACCTGGTCGTCGACGTAGGAAACGATGTCTGCGGCGATGTTGCGCCCCGTGGCCCGCTCGATCCCCTGCAATCCGGGCGAGGAGTTGACCTCGAGTACCAGCGGACCGCGATCGCTCTCCAGCATGTCCACACCGGCGATACGCAGTCCGAGGATCTGCGCCGATCGCACGGCCGTCTCCTGATACTCGCGGGGCAGTTCGATCGCTTCGGATCCGCCACCCTGATGCAGGTTGGACCGGAAGTCGCCGCAAGACGCCGTGCGACGCATCGCCCCGATCACCTGATCTCCGACGACGAAGGCGCGGACGTCGCTCCCGCGCGACTCCTCGATGAACTCCTGCACCAACACGTTCTGTCGCGTCGCAAGAAGCGTCTCGATCATCGCCTTGGCGACCGGAATGTCCGGCGCGAGCACGACCCCAACCCCCTGAGTGCCTTCGAGCAACTTCACGATCACCGGCGCACCGCCAACGCGTTCGATGGCGGGCATCACATCCGCCCGATCGCGCACGAACGTCGTGGCGGGCATGCCGATGTTGTGGCGGGCCAGGATCTGATGGGCGGCAAGTTTGTCCCTGCTGTTGCGGATGCCGGCCGACGTGTTGGGCGTGTACACGTCCATCTGCTCGAACTGGCGGACGACCGCGGTACCGAAGTACGTGATGGACGATCCGACGCGAGGCAGGACGGCGTCATAGTCCGAGAGCTGCCGACCGGAGTAGTGAAGATCCGGCTCGGAGCGGCTCAGGTCGATCGCAAATCGCAGCGTGTCGAGGATGCGGACCTGGTGGTCTGCCTCGATCGCCGCCTGCTTCAGACGTTGCGTGGAGTAGCTGCGGGGCTCTCGCGAAAGGATGGCAAGCCTCACTACACTCCTCCTTTCGTCCACGCGTCGGCGATCGTCGCTCGAACAGTGTGTCGATCGGTCGGCGGATACTCAAGATGAGAACGAAGCAATGACACAACGCGAGCCGCTCACGATCGGCGACGTGACCGTCGAGGCGGGACAACGGGCTCAAGTCGAGTTGCCCGTGGCCCAGCTGATCACCGGTGCCGAGATGGCCATTCCCGTGATCGCCCTCCACGGCGCCGAACCCGGACCCACCGTCTGGATCAATGCAGCCATCCATGGCGACGAGATCAACGGCGTCGAGATCGTCAACCGCGTCCTTCGCGGTTTGGACCCGAAGGACATGGCGGGAACGCTGCTGGCCGTTCCGGTCGTGAACCTCTACGGCTTCATGACCGGCGACCGCTACTTCCCCGACCGACGCGACCTGAACCGGTCGTTCCCGGGCAGCCGCACCGGCTCGCTCGCGTCGCGGGTCGCTCACCTGTTCATGACGGAAATCGTCGAACGAAGCGACGTGGGCATCGACCTGCACACCGCCTCCGACCACCGAACGAATCTTCCGCAGATCCGCGGCGACATGGAAGATCAGCGCACACGCGAGCTCGCACACGTCTTCGGGGCTCCCCTGTCCATGCACTCACGCACGCGAACCGGGTCGGTCCGCAAGGCTGCGGCCAAGACCGGCGCCACCGTGCTGCTCTACGAGGCCGGTGAGCCGTGGCGGTTCAACGACGACGCGATCGAGGTTGGCGTCGCCGGCATTCGACGAGTCCTCGACCACCTCGGCGTCGCCGCGTGGGACGGCACACCCGCACCGCCAACGGCGACCAGCGAATCGAGCCGCTGGATCCGGGCGAGCAAGAGTGGAATCGCCCACCTTCGCGTCCGTTCGGGCGACATGGTGGCCGAGGGCCAGGTGCTCGGAACGATCGAGGATGCCTTCGGCAAGAAGCTCAGCTCGATCCGCAGCAAGAGCGACGGCATGGTGATTGCGCACACGCTCTACCCCCTGGTCAATCGGGGCGACGCCGTCGTCCACGTTGCGACTCTTCAAGAGAACGAAACCTGACCGCAACAAATCCCTAAAGTGCGGCCGCAAACACACCGATCCTGCGCTCATGGTGGAAACGTATGAGTCTGAGCCAGGTGGGTCTCGGCTGTTGCAAGCGCAACGGATCGAAGAGGCCCGGGCCGCACAATTGAGAGAAACCGTCCCGGTCGCCGGAGCGGCCTTCGCGAACGTCGCTCCCACTCCCCGCCGGAGCCGCCGGCTTCGACGATGGGCGGAAGAATCCCGCAAGGTGGGCGCAGCGCTCCAGATGTTGGAGCAGAACGGCATGGCCGTGCTGCACGATCGTTCGATCCCCGGAACCGACGGCAACATCGAGCATTTCATCGTCGGAAATCAGGGCATCATCATCGTGCGCGCTGCGCCGTTCAAGGGCCGGATTCGAGCGAAGAAGAAGCACGTGATGGTGGGCGGCAACAACGTCACCGTCGTGATGAACGGCCTGATGGCCCGCGTGGACACCGTTCGTCACATGATCGGTGGCGCCTGCGAGGTCCATGGCGCCCTCTGCCTGATGGACCACCGGTCGGAGCCGAAGCTCTTCGGCACGACATCGATCGGCAGCACACAGGGAACCATCGAAGAACTCGCCCGGGTACACGCCTCACTGCCACCGCGAGACGACATCAGCAAACTCGCGAACGAGCTCGACACGATCTTCCTGCCGGCAACACTCCTGACCTGAGGGTCAGGCAGGCGGAAGGACGTTCATGGCCTCCATGGCCAGAACGTGACAATGCGGCCACTGCGTGTTCGGACGCGTCGCCCCCCACCACCACTTCGCGACGGCATCCTGGACCTCGGGTGCGACGAGATGCGGCAGCGTGTCCTTGTGCTCCTCGAAGCCGGACTGGCGGGCCGCCGCTTCCCAGGTCGCAGGCAACCATTGCACGGCGCCATAGAACCCATTTCCGGTGTTGATGTCGTACCTTCCACCGGACTCACAGATCGCCAGTGCTTCGAGACCGACGTCGGTCAGCAGCGGCCATCCGAACTGGTTCGTGCCCTGCGGGGCCTGGTCGGCGGGAACCGGGTCGCCGGCCGGCGGTTCCGGATCGGCCGGTGTCTCGGGATCGGGGGTCTCCGGATCGGGCGTTTCCGGTGCGGGGTCGGGCGGCGTGAGGGACTCACCGGTGAGATCCTGCTCGCACGTGCGAAGCCGATCCGATCCGGCATTGCAGCGATCCGTGCCACTGCCACCGATGACGAGATCGATGTTCGTGTCGCCGCTGAGTACGTCGTTGCCGGCCCCGCCGCGAATCTTGTCTCGGCCCTCGTCACCACTGATGGTGTCAGCGCCGCGCTCGCCTCGGATGTTGTCGCCACCGGGGCCGCCCGCAAGCTTGTCGCCAGCGCCGCCACCGCGAATGAAGTCCCGGCCGCGCCCGCCGAAGATCGTGTCCTTGCCGCCACGTCCGTAGATCGTGTCGTCGCCGTCCTCGCCGGAGATCCGATCGGCGCCGCTGCCGCCGTCGAGCTCGTCGTTTCCTGATCCGCCGATGATCCGGTCGCGCCCGTCACCACCGAGGCCGACGTCGTCGCCACTGCTCAGGTTGATCTCGTCATCGCCCGCGCCGCCGTCCACGGCGTCGTCGCCCGTACCCGAGCTGATGATGTCGTTGCCGTCACCACCACAGATCACGTCGCCGGCGCCAGCACCGGAGAGCGCATCGTCGCCGCCGAGGCCGACGATGTAGTCCCTGGTCGTGTTGCCGCCCGTGAGCACGTCAGTGCCGTCGGTCCCGATCTGCACCCGGAAGCCCTCGGCTTCCGCTGTGGCCGGATCCATGCCCATGCACACGATGCCGTCCTGTGCTCCAACGGGAGCGACGGCGAGCACAGGCGAAAGCAGGGCCACGAACGAGAAGGCAGCCAGACGGGTTCGACGGGGGGAGGACATGGCCAACGACGGTACCACTCCGTCATGCAAATGAAACATTCGCGACGGTGAACGGCGTTCGGTCAGAGATCGGCGAGGGCCTCGAGGATCGCAGCGCGGCGATCGTCGTCGAAGCCGTAGGTCAGGCCTGTTCCCTGCTGAAGGTCTGCGGAAACGACCATCATCTGCGAATTCGCCTGCACGCCGAAGGCCTGCCAGATGGAGAATCCCGGGTCCCAGAGCATGGTCGGCGTTTCGACTCCCGTGCGATCGAGGAAGTCACGGGCGAGGGCGAAATCGTCCTGCGTTCCGAGTCCGATCACCTGGACCTTGTCTGCGTTCTCTCGAGCAAACTGCTCGACGTCCGGCCCTTCACGCCGGCAGGTCGGTCAATGTGGTGACCAGAACCAGAGCAACACCGGCCGGTCACCGGCAACCGCTTCACGCAACGAGGTGATGCTGCCGTCGGCGACGGAGAGAATCTCGACGTCCCGTGCGTCATCGGACGGCTGCAGGAGTTCCTGGTTGGCTTCGCCAATCTGCTGCACGCTGGGTTCCGAAGAGGCAGCGGAGCCGTCGGCGGCAGTGGCGGTCTCGGACCCTCCACCGCAGGCGGCGAGCAGGAGGGCGAAGGCAGGCGCAGCGAGATGACCCCGGCGCAGGCGAAAGAACGTCATGTGCCCGGTAACCCGGTACCCGGGCGCGCTATTCGCCAATTTTCGAAATTTCTCGCCCAAATGATCGTCTGCGCTCAGCCGGGGGCATCGACGGTGACGAAGTCGATGAGTCGCTCGACGGCACCAACCATCGGCTGCTCCAGATCGCGATACGAGTTGGCCCGGGCGAGCAGCTGCTTCCAGAACGCACCGGGATGACCGTGATAGTTGAAGGACGCCATGATCCCCGTCTTCCAGTCCGTCCCCATCGGAATCGTCGGCCACGCCTCGATCCCCACCGCCTTCGGCGTGATCGCCTGCCACACGTCCACATACGGATGGCCGGTGATCAAGACATCCGGGTGGTTGATCGCTGCCGCCTCGCGGCTCTCCTTCGATCCTTCGACCAGATGGTCGAGGAGGATCCCGAGCCGGCGACCGGGCCGCGGCTGGAACCGGGCGACCCGATCGGCCAGGTCGTCCATGCCATCGAGCTGTTCGACGACGACGCCTTCGATCCGCAGGTCCTCGCCCCAGACCTTCTCGATGAGCTCCGCATCATGCAATCCCTCGACCCAGATCCGGCTGGCGCGGGCGATGCGCGCGGGGACCGCTCCAACGTCGACCGAACCCGACGCCGTGAACGTCACCTCCGTTGCAGCAGGCGCTGCGGGTTGGCGCAGCGCCACCGGCTTCCCGTCGATCATGAAGGCGCCATCCCGAGGCGTGATCGAATGGTCTCGACCGTGGCGATCCCGGATCACGACGCGCTGTGGCTTGAAGGACACAATCGCGCCAACCACGCCCGTGGCGCGGTACTCGACGACCGTACCGAGGGTTGCGGCAACCGCCGGATAGCTCGGCCGGCTGTTGCGGGACGCGTTGAGATCGATCGGTTCGGAGAGGATTCCGTCGTTCACACGAGAAACGGTAGGCGACGGGAGCCACCGGGTGGCGCCACGATGCCGAGGGTTAGAGCTCGGCTTCGATGGCCCGATGAACGGGAACGTTGTCCTGCTTCTTGAGCCCGAGCTCCTTGCGAAGCGCAACGAGACTCTCGAGATCCTCGCCCTCGATTGCGAGCGTGTGGAGCCGCTCGCAGGTTCCCTTGATTCGGATCTCTGTGCTCTCCGCACGGATGCCGCCGACGCGGTACCGGCGACGTCGCTTGGTCACGAAAACCGGGCGCGGTGCGTCTTCGTCGAGTTTCTTGACGGCCTTCGGGAAGTTGTACCGCTTGCCTCTCGCTGGACGGTCGAGGCGAAGCTCGTCAAAGAGTTCGTCGTACGGCGACGGCGCGTCATCAGCCGATTCGTGCCAGGTCGAGACCCAGCACTCGAAACCTTTGCGAGTGTCGACGAGTTCCTTCACCTTGAGCGAGTCGTCGCGAACCTTCGCGTTCAGCGACGGATCGTCGGACAGGAAGTAGCAGTCGTCGAACTTCTCTGTCGACTCCTCCGTTGCGAGCTTCGAGAGCTTGCGGCACGCCTTCTTGTGCTCACCCCAGACGCGGAACTCATAACGACCGTCGACCGACTCCGTTGTGTTCTTCGCAGGCGTCTTCGCCATGACGTCACTTCCAATCCGGTCCGACCATTGTAGCCGATCAGCGAGTTATCCACAGGACACGCCGTCCGCGGCGTCCGGAGCGAGCGCATCGGAGGCTGCGAAGTAGAGTGCGGTCTTCGATGGATGACACGGCACCTCCGCTCCAGCCCGCCGTCGTTGGCCGTGTTCTTGGCACCGACGACGCGACCCCGCTCCAGTTCTGGGTCGCCGTCGGGGAAGGCGCGCACCTGCAGCTCGACGACGTCGTCGCATTGGACCGTGTGCTCCCCACCGGCGAGCGCATTTCGATCTATGGGATCGTCAACCAGGTCCGCGCCCGCCACGAAGGCGCGACCTTCGACAGCGACGTCTTCTTGATCGCCGACGGTGTGCTTCCCGCCGAGGTCGCCGAGGCTGCCCTCGTCCAGGTGACACGCATCGTGCCCGAGATCTTCGTGCCGCCGCTGCCCGGTTCCGAAGTCCGTCGGGCCACCGACGACGAACGGGATGCCGCGCTCGACTTCGACAGCGTGGAACGTCGTCTGCCCGCAGGACTCAGCCGAGAGAACGAACCGATCTTCCTCGACCTGGACTTCGTCGACGGCACCAAGGGCGCCCACATCAACATCAGCGGAATCTCCGGCGTCGCCACCAAGACCAGCTACGCCACGTTCCTGCTCTACTCCCTGTTCACCTCTGGCGTGCTCAGGTCGGAAGCGGCGAACACGAAGGGGCTCATCTTCAACGTGAAGGGCGAGGACCTCCTGTTCCTCGATGCACCGAACGGCCACCTGACCCGCGACCAGGCCGATCGCTACGCCCACGTCGGGCTCGAGCCGGCACCCTTCCGGAGCGTCGGCATCGTCGCGCCGCCCCGAAAGGGCGACCCGAATGCCACGCCGGCGACAGGTGCTCGAACCGTGGGCGTGAGTCCGTTCTTCTGGACCCTCGACACGTTCTGCCGTGACGGATTGCTGCCCTTCCTCTTTGCCGACGCGGAGGACGAGCGCCAGCAGTACACGATCGTCGTCCAGTCGGTGGCTGCGCAGCTCGTCGCCGCCACCCGCGGCGAGCCGTCTTCCGACGGCGCTGTCCGAATCGATGGCGTCACCATTCGGACCTTCCGACAACTCGTCGACTTCATCGAACGCAAACTCATTCCCGACGATCCGGAGGCCCCGGTCGACCAGAAGTGGACGGGTCGGGCCGTGTCCGGTGGCAGCATCAATGCGTTCGTACGACGGTTGAGCTCGTCGGTGCGACACATCGAGCACCTCATCCGCGCGGACATCGACGACGCGCCGCGGTTCGCGCTGGACCTCGACCGGAATCAGTTGACGGTCGTGGACATCCACCAGCTGCACGACCGGGCGAAACGCTTCGTCGTCGGTGTGGTACTCCGCCAGGCATTCGATGCGAAGGAAGCATCCGGCGTCGCTCGACCGCTGCAGTTCATCGTGCTCGACGAGCTCAACAAGTACGCGCCGAGAGACTCGTCGAGCCCGATCAAGGAGATCCTCCTGGACGTAGCCGAGCGCGGCCGGTCGCTCGGCATCATCCTGATCGGTGCCCAACAGACGGCGAGCGAGGTGGAACGCCGGGTCGTGGCAAACAGCGCCGTTCGCGTCGTGGGTCGTCTCGACACCGCCGAAGCCGGCCGGGATCAGTACGGCTTCCTCCCCGGCGTCCAACGACAGCGAGCGACCATCCTGAAGCCCGGCACGATGTACCTCAGCCAACCCCGGCTGCCGATCCCGCTATTGATCGAGTTCCCGTTCCCGGCCTGGGCCACCCGAGCCGCCGAGGCCGGCGCACCCCCGTCGAGCGACACATCGAGCGATCCATTCGACGGCCTCTGATCCAACAAATCGCGCCGAGGGGTCAGACCCCTACGAGCAGATTGCACAACCTGACGGCTTCCGACTGCGCGATTTGTTCAAAGGGGTCTGACCCCTCTGAACAAATTGACGGTGTCTCGGAGCCGGTATCCGATCGGTAGCGTCGAGACCGATGCGGATGCTGCACACCTCCGACTGGCACGTCGGCAAGAAGATCCGAGGACACTCCCGGCACGACGAGCACGAGGCCGTCCTCGCCGAAATCGTCGAACTCACTGCAGCCCACGACGTGGACGTCGTACTCGTGGCCGGCGATCTCTTCGAAACCGCCTCGCCCGCACCTGAAGCCGAAGAGCTCGTCTACCGAACGCTGCTCGACCTCGCCCACACCGGAGCCGAGGTGGCGGTCATCGCCGGGAACCACGACAACGCGCGCCGCCTGGCTGCAGTCACTCCACTTCTTTCGCTCGGGAACATTCACCTCCTCGCGGAGCCGGCGCGACCCGACGACGGTGGTGTCCTGTCGCTCGACATCGACGGCACCCGGTGCAACCTCGGCCTGCTTCCCTTCGTCTCGCAACGCGGCATCATCCGAGCCGCAGACCTGATGGACAAGGCCGCCTTCGAGCACGCCAACGCCTACGCCGATCGCATGCGAACACTGCTCGAACTTCTTGCCGAGCCCTTCGAGCCCGATGCGGTCAACGTCCTCATGGCGCACGCCTTCGTCATCGGCGGCGAGATCGGCGGCGGAGAACGCCTCGCCCACCTCGTCGAGGAGTACGCCGTGACCGGACAGAGCTTTCCGGCCGCCGCGTCCTACGTTGCGCTCGGCCATCTCCACCGACCGCAACGGCTCGCCGGCCCCGCCCCGATCCACTACTGCGGCTCACCCCTCCAACTGGACTTCAGCGAAGGAGCGCAGCAGAAGCAGGTGAACCTCGTCGACGTCGAACCCGGGGCACCGGCCGCGGTGGACGCCCTGCCGCTCACCTCGGGGAGATCCTTGCGAACGGTCAGCGGCACCCTCGATGCGCTCCGATCGGAGGTCGCCGACGACGACGCCTGGCTGCGGGTTCGAGTGGACGAAGCCCGCCGGCCCGACCTCGCCGACGATGTCCGCAATCTGCTGGGCGATCGGGTCGTCGATGTGCAGATCGCACAGCCGGCGGACCGGGTCGACGAGAACCGTCCGCGCCGCAGCGGCCGCGATCCGATGGAGCTGTTCACCGACTACCTGGCCGAGCTCGGGGTCGAAGACGAGCGGGTGGAGTCGCTCTTCCGGGAGCTGCTCGAGGACGAACTCGGACGGTTGACCTGATGCGTCCGATCCGCCTGGAGCTCAAAGGCTTCTCGACCTTCCGCGAAGAGACGATCGTCGACTTCACCGACCTGGACCTGCTGGCATTCGTCGGCCCGACGGGCGCAGGGAAGTCCACCATCATCGACGGCATCATCTTTGCGCTGTTCGGCAGCGTGGTTCGCTACAAGTCGAGCAACCTCGTGGCTCCCGTGATCAACCAGCTCTCCAACGAGGCCCGGGTGCGGCTCGACTTCGCGGTTGGCGACACCACCCACACCGCAGTCCGCGTCGTCCGCCGGACCGCGAAGGGCGCCACGACGAAAGAGGCGCGTCTCGAATCCGATGGCGATGTCATCGCCGGTAACGCCCGCGAACTCGATGAGGCGATCGAGGCGCTGCTCGGTCTGGACTTCGATCAGTTCACGAAGACCGTGGTCCTGCCCCAGGGCGAGTTCGCCCGCTTCCTCACCGAGACCCCCGAAGCCCGCCAGAGTCTGCTCCGTCGACTCCTCGGGATGGAGATGTACCGCTCGATGGGTGCAACCGCTCGTGAGCGGTCCCGCACCGCGGACACGAAGCGCCAGGCGCTCGTCGAGCAGCAGGGCGATCGGGACACCGTCACCGATGCAATGGTGGCCGAGGCCTCCGCGAACGTCACCAGCCTCGGGGCGTTGCAGGACGTGCTTGCAGAAGAAGTTGAGTTCCTCTCGGCAGCCGAGCTCGACGAACGGGAACAGAACGAACTCGTCGAACATGTCGGCGAGCAGGTCGACCGCCTTGGTGCGCTGAAGGCGCCACCGGAGGCAAAGCGGTTCGAGGCGTCGCATCGCAAGCTGGCGGAGGCCCGCGACGCCGCACGGATTGGGGCCGAGGCCGCGGCAAGCGAGTTGGCCGAGGCCCATCAGGCCGCCGAGGAACACGAATCGATCGGCGAACTGGAACGGTGGCTGGAGCTCCACGCCGAGCGGGCCGACGTCGGGACGCAGATCGCCGAGGCAACGACGACCCGTGACAGCGCAGAGAAGAAGCGCGGCGCCGCCGAAGAGACCAGCCGAGTGAAACAGGCAGCGTTGGCCGACGCGGCCGAAGCACGCGACGACGCCCGGATTCGGGCCGGCGCCGCCGGACTGCGCGACCAGCTCGAGATCGGCGAGCCCTGCCCGGTGTGCGAACAAACGGTCGCAGCGCTGCCCGACCACGATTTGTCCGCAGAACTCGCGGCCCTCGCAGCCATCGCCGACGAGCGGAAGGCTGAAGCGGATGCGGCCGCGGCAGCTCAAGCCGCCGCCGACGATGCATGGGCGCGTGCAGACGCGACCGTTGCGACGTTGACCCGCCGTCAGGATGAACTCGACGGCCTGCTCGACGATGCCCCGGACCTCAAGGCCACGAATGCCGCGCTGCGAGCGGCCCGCAGGGCGGAGACGGCGTTGGACAAGGCCCGCAACCGGGCGGAGGCAGCACTCGGCGACCTCCAGACGGCCGAGGCCGGCCTCACCGAACTCGAAGACGAGGCCGTGGACCTCCGCCGCCAGCTCACCGATGCGAGAGATCAACTTGCCGAGCTCGAACCTCCGCGACCGGGCGAGACGTCAATCGCCGACGACTGGCAGGCGTTCATCACCTGGTCGAAGGACCAACTCGCCGAAGTGAAGGTGCGCCGCAAGACCGTGTCAGCGGCCGCCCGAGCCGCGACGAAGCAGGCCGAGAAACATCGGAAGGTGATTGCCGACCTCTGTCATCCACACGACGGCGGATCCACACCAGCCGACCCGGTCGCCTGGCTCGCGGCCGAGATCGGGCGGGCCCAAGCAGAGCTTGCTGCGCTCGAATCCGAGCAGGCCGCGCAAGCCCGCACCAACGAGCGGATCGCGGAGTTGTCCACGAACCATGCCGTCGCCTCCGAACTCGGACGCCTGCTCAACGCACGCGGGTTCGAGCAGTGGCTGATGGCCGACGTGATGCACACCCTGGCCGAACGGGCGACCGATCGACTCTTCGGACTGTCGGGCGGTGCCTATTCACTCCTGACCGACGGCACCGACTTTTCCATCCGTGACCACCGCAACGCCGACGAGGTCCGCGGCGCACGAACCCTCTCCGGAGGCGAGACCTTTCTGGCCTCGCTTTCGCTCGCGCTCGCGCTGGCCGACAACATCGCCGATCTTGCGCCGGAAGGAGCAGCCCGAATCGAATCGATGTTCCTCGACGAAGGCTTCGGCACGCTCGACCCCGAGACACTCGACGTCGTCGCCGCGGCGATCGAGGACCTCGGCGCTGAGGGCAGGATGATCGGTGTCGTCACCCACATTCGCGATCTCGCAGACCGGATCCCGGTCCGATTCGAGGTGGGAAGAACGCCAACTGGCTCGACGGTCACCCGGACTACCATCGGCTGATGGAACTCCTGCGCACGCCCGATGACCGCTTCGAGTCGCTTCCCGACTACCCCTTCGCTCCGCACTGGACCGAGGTCTCCACGCCCGACGATCCGACCGCACCCGCAATCCGAGTGCACTACCTCGACGAAGGGCCCGCTGACGGTCCGCCGGTCCTGTTGCTCCACGGCGAGCCCAGTTGGAGCTACCTCTACCGCACGATGATCCCGGTGCTCGTCGAGGCCGGCTACCGATGCATCGCGCCGGATCAGGTCGGCTTCGGAAAGTCCGACAAGCCGACGGC
>CALBVR010000308.1 GCA_937969565.1 uncultured Acidimicrobiales bacterium
AGCACTGCGTCACGCTCGTACTCGGCTGGATCGTCCACGATCGAATGCCCGTGACCGGGGAGGTCAACGGCGATGCAATCGGCCTCGCCTTCCAGCTCGGCCACGATCGGCGACCACACAGCGGTGTCGTTCTGCCAACCGTGAATGAAGACGACCGCCGAACCCGACCCTGAACGTTCCGTGTGCAGTTGCATTCGCAGAGTCTCGCACCGGACTATCTGGCATGCTGGGTTCGTCCCCCGCCGCACTGGAGCCCCCATGGAAATTGCGAACGAATTCACCGTCGATGCCCCGATCGATGTTGCGTGGACCACGCTCACCGACATCCCGTTCATCGCACCCTGCATGCCGGGTGCGACCCTCGAGGGTGAAGAGGACGGTGTCTTCTCGGGCAACGTGAAGATCAAGGTCGGTCCGGTCACGGCCCAGTACAAGGGCACGGCGACCTTCGTCGAGAAGGACGATGACGCCAGGCGGGCCGTGATCGACGGCAAGGGCCGCGACTCCCGCGGTGCCGGCAACGCCAATGCCCTGATCACTGCGCAGATGCACGACGAGGGTGAGCGCACCCGCGTCGAGATCGTCACGGATCTCAAGGTCAGTGGCAAGGTCGCCCAGTTCGGTCGTGGTGTGATGCAGGACGTGAGCGAGAAGCTGCTCGGTCAGTTCGCCGACTGCCTCGAAGGAAAGATGGCGGCCCTGCAGGAAACGCCGGCGGAGACTCCGCAGGACGCTCCCCCACCAGTGCCGGAGGACGCCGGAGCCACTGCCGCGGCGGAGACTCCTCCGGCAGAAGCCGCTCCACCGGAGCCTGAGAAGACCGAAGCGGAGCCGATCGACCTTCTGGACGTGGCCGGCGGCGCTGCCACCTGGCAGCGCATGGTTCCAGTCGCCGCAGGCCTCGCCGCGCTCTTCGGCGTCATCCGCCTGCTTCGGCGCCGCTCTCGAAGCTGAGCGTCAGGCCGCTTCGGACGGCGATGCGCTGATCGACCGGAATCTCGTGACGCCCTTGCCAGCTGCTTTCGCTGCGTAGAGGGCCTCGTCGGCTGCGTTCACGAGCGTGCTCGAGTCCACATCGCTGATGTCCGTCCATCCGATCCCGACGGAGAGTCGGGCTCGATAGGTGAGTCCGTCCTCGTTGAGGTCGAGGTCGGTCTCGAAGCGTGTGAGGATGCGTTCGGCGAGCCGTTCGGCCTCGTCTGGATGATCGAATCGACGGGGGACGATGAGGAACTCATCTCCACCCCAGCGGCCCACGACGTCCCCGCCGCGCACCACGGAGTTCAATCCGTTGGCCACGCCGATCAGCAGCATGTCGCCGACGTCATGGCCGAGCCGGTCGTTGACGCCTTTGAAATCGTCGATGTCCACGAACAGCACCGATGTCGGGTGACCGCCAGCGCGGCAGGAGGACAGCATGTCCGAAAGGCATCGCTCGAGGTTGCGGCGGTTCGGGAGCTGGGTGAGTGGGTCGTGCAGCGCCTGGTGTCGAAACGCTTCGCGTTCCTTTCGCACCTCCGCCTCGAGCTCGCGACGACGCCAGAGGTCGCCGATGAGATTCCCGAGAACGGTGGTCATCTCGACGCTCGCCCGCGTCATCGCATTCGGATCTTCGAAGTTGTCGAGGCTGAGAAATGCCACCGGCGCCCCACCGACCAGCACGGGGGCAGACACGTTGACGACGATTTCGTCGAGGCGCCCGAACTTGTGCAACCACTCCGCCGTTTCCTCGCCGCGCTCGCTGTTCGCAAGGTCGCGCACGATGTGGGCGGCCGGATCTGAGGTGTTCCGGAAGAACTCGGTGCGATCGAGGGTGTTCTGCTGGAGGCCTTCGAGGTCGTAGCCCACGGCTGCGGCGAACCGATAGCGGGTGGTGCCCGGCATGTGCAGCTGCACGCTGCCGCCCTGCGCACCGGGGACCACATCCACCGCCCGCTCGATGAGCCGTTGGCAGAACTCGTCGTCGTCGGTGGTCTCGTGGGCAAGACGACTGAGTTCGAGCAGGGCACTACGGAATCGCTGCTGTTCCTCCAGTGCATGGACCATCGACCGCGAACCGTCGAGGGACACGAATTGTGCAATGACACAGTCGGCATCGAGTGCGCGGAGCTTCAGTTCGTAGGACTCGACATCATCCTCGGCCCCGAGGTCCGAGGCTGCCGGCCGAACGACGACGCTGAGGGTTGCCCCGGCGGCGCCCTCGACGACATGGGTGAATCGCTCGGCGACCGGCGAGACGGATGCGTCGTCGATGAGATCGAACAGCGTCGAGTCGGCTGCATCGCTCAGGCGCGGATGCAGCGCTCTCGCCGCCTCGTTGGCGTGCAGAACCGTCGCCTGCGAAACCACTGCGTTCGATGCGGCGTACAGGAGGACGGACGCGACCGGGCTGCGCTCCACGACCTCGAACCAATCCGGTTCGCTGTCGGAGCCGAATGCAGCTGCGTTCGCCTCACGCTCCTGTGACCGCCTCACGGCCGTTCCAATCGACCGGAACAACGCGTTCTTGAATGTGCAGGCTCAGTCGTGCGGCAGCGATCCTCGCGCTGCCCGCAGGTAGGCGTAGGGCGTTTCGGGCCGGAAGTTCGACACCCTCGAGGTGTACACGTCCGCATACCGTTCGACCTGTCGGGCGAAGAGGCTCTTGTCGTTTCCTGCCCGCATCAGCGGACCCCACGTCGGGTTGCCGAGTTCGCCCGCCGCTCGGGCCAGCGGCGCGATGCGCTCGTCCAGCGAGGTCGCCTCCGCCGTTGCCGCCTGGAGGGCCTCCTGGACCGCGGCCCCGCGCTGGGTGCGTCGGGCGAGCCGAAGCTGAGCCTGACGGCGATCGACTGCCGTCTTCTCCACCATGAGCGCTTCGAGGCTCGCCTGATCGTCGGCGAATGCCACCGCATCGCTGACCTCTCGTTCGAGCTCGCGTGCGATGAGGGCGGTCCGCCAGCGGAGTTCGTCCTTCGTCACGTGGACGTCGCCGAAGAGGTGGTCGCCGACGTAGAGCGCCTGCCCGCCTTCGAGGTCGAACGTCTCTTCCACGAGACGGGCGTTGCCGCCGAAGTACACATGGCCGGGCTCGAGTGGGCCGTAGTGCGGCAGGAGCAGCGACTCGTCTTCGTCCACCACCCGATAGATGGGGTCTCGACCGGTGAAGAACCGTGGCTTGTTCGCAGACACGATCACGAGGTCGAAGAGGCTGCGCCACGTGTCGCCCTCGGGCATGAACCGGTCGAAACACCAGGGCATCATTTCCCGGGTATAGGCCCAGTCCGAGTTCGTGATGAGCGCAAGCTTCTTCCCGGCCAGCCGCTGTTCCTGCAGCGTCGGCACCATGTCCGGATCGGGGACGACGAAGCGTTCCTTGTCGGCGACGATGGCCGCTTTGAGCTGGCCGCCGAGGTGGGCGACCGACAGCGCCTCATCCACGACGCGGTAGACGTCGGCGTAGCTGCGGATTCCACGCAACGGACGCTGGTCGTACTCGGCGACGAGCTGACAGAACAGGCTCGCTCGCGACAGTTCGAACAGCGTGTTCATGAACACGAATCGGTCGGAGGACAGTTCCACGATCGTGCCGCGGTAGTCGTCGCGCATCTGGTCGAACGTGAGCAGGTCCCGCCCGTGTCGGGCGCGCACGACGTAGCCGAATCGCGTGGCCTTGAGCACATTGCCGCGTTCGAGATCGAAGACCAGCCCGACGGTGAACTCTTCCGGGTCGAAGACGAGGTCGGCGACGGGAAGGCCCCGCTCGGTCAGAGCGTCTCGCGCATGCTCGAAGACCGCGCCCTCCCACTCCGCCTCGTGGTAGTGGATCAGGGTGTAGTCCATGTCGTAGCCGACGACCGGCACCGTGCGCAGATTCAGCGTCCGATTGGCAAAGACGCCCCGCTCGGGTGGCACGTCGTGCTGGTCCAAGGAGACCGGCTCGGTCATGCGCGAACCATCGGTGGCGGGGTGAAGCGAACGCCGAGAACGCTGGCGATCTCCTCCCCCATGCTGCAGAGCTTGTGGTCGCTCCAGATCGGACCGATGAGCTGCACGCCGATCGGCAGCCCATCGTCGCTCATGCCGAGCGGAATCGTGAGCGACGGCAGGTGCGGCATGGTGGCGAGTCCGGCCCAGAACAACAGGTTCGGATACGGGTGTTCTTCGCCATTGATGGTGAGCGTGCGGTGGCCGTAGCTCACCTCCGTGTTGTGCGGAAATGCGGGCACCGGCTGCACCGGAGCGATCATCACGTCGATGTCGTGGAAGATCTGTTCCCATTCGAGCTGCACGCGCACACGACGCTCGTGGGAGCGCATCCATTCACGATGTGGCAAGCGCACACCCCGGGCGAAGTTGGTTTCGTGGTCGTCGGCCGGCCCCCAGCCTTCGCCGGCGGCCTCAGCGAACTGCTCGATCGCCGTCGCGGACACGCCGCCGGACATGGCCGAGTTCAGGAGACGCAGGTAGATGTGGTGCATCTCCTCCGAGCTGGTCTCCGGCCGCACGTCGTTGCGGACGGTGGCGCCCGCGCTCTCGAGTTCCACACCGGCAGCCTCGACGACGTTCCGGACCTGTTGGTCGACCGGCGACACCGCATCGTCGGCCCAGATGCCGATGCGCATGTCGGCGATGTCGGGCTGGCGATCGAACTTCTGGAGGCGAGCGCCGGGCACGCCCCGGAAGGCGGTGGTCGAACGGGTCAGGACCTCCAGCAGGAGCTTGAGGTCGCCACAGCTGCGGGCGATCGGCCCGTGCACGGCGAGGTCGCCCTCGGACACCGTTCCGGGCGGACCCGGGATGTGGCCGCGACCGCCGACCAGCCCATGGGTGGTCTTCAGTCCGAAGACGCCGTTGAGGGCGGCGGGCTGACGGATCGAGCCGCCGATGTCGCTGCCGACTTCCGCGGTCGTGAACCCGCAGGCGACCGACACGGCCGACCCGCCCGATGATCCTCCTGCGGTGCGGTCGAGGTTCCAGGGGTTGTTGGTGCGGCCGTACACGTCGTTGTAGGTCTGGTGGTCGCCGGCGAAGAGCGGAACGTTGGTCTTCGCCCAGACGACCGCTCCGGCCCGGCGCAGCAGCCGCACGACGGTCGCGTCCTTCTCCGGGAGGTGATCGGCGTAGTTCGGTGACCCGGCGGTCGTCACGAGGTCCAGCGTGGAGTAGGTGTCCTTGATGGTCATCGGAAGGCCGTGCAACCCGCCAATGAACTCGTCGGTGTCTCGAAGATCATCGGCAGCGGTGGCCTCGACCCGTGCCCGTTCAAGGTCCTGCGCGACCACAGCATTGACGTCCGGGTTGAACCGCTCGATGTTCGCGATCATCGCATCGAGGAGCTCAACACTGCTGATCTCGCGGGCCTGAAGCGCCTGCATGGTCTGGAGAGTGGTTGCGGTGGCCAGATCGAACGACATGATCAGACGCTATCGAACGGCGACCGCACGCGGTCAGTTGATGCCACCGATGTAGAAGCGGGACTTGTTTCCGTTGCGGGTCGAGACGATGTCGAGCGCACCGTCGCCCGTGAAGTCTGCGAGCACGACTGCCTCGGTGTCGCCGGCGACGCTCACGCTCTCGCCCGAGTCGGAGAAGTTCTGCGAGCCGTCGTTGAGCCACACGGAGTTGGCGGCGCTGTGATCCCCGTACACGATGTCGATGTCGCCATCGCCGTCGACGTCACCGGTGGTCAGCGACCGGGTGTGGCCGTTGCCGAGCGACTGACCCGTGTCGACGAAGGTGCCGTTCCCGCTGTTCATCCAGAGAGTGTCGGGATCGTTGTCTGCTGCCGCAGCAAGGTCGGCAACACCATCGCGGTTGAAGTCGACAAGGACGATGTCCCACGTCTTTGCCGAGCCAAGCGCCTGACCGGAGTCGGTGAAGTTGCCCGTGCCGTCATTGATCCAGACGGTGTTGGCCTGGCCTTCGTTGCCGATCACGATGTCGAGGTCGAAGTCGCCGTCGATGTCGTCGATCGCCACCGCCCGACTCTTTGCGTTGTCAGCGCCGAACACCTGGGTGAGGGTGAAGTTGCCGGCGCCGTCGTTCATTCGAATGGCGTTGTGATCCTGATAGTTCGCCGAAACGACGTCGACGTCGCCATCACCATCGAGGTCGCCGAGCGCAACGTCGTAGCTGTCGAATGCGCCCAGCGTCTGGTCCACGGTGAACGTGCCGTCGCCGGCGTTGATCCAGGTTTCGTTGCCTCCACCGACCTGGGCCGTGACGAAGTCGAGGTGACCGTCGCCGTTCAGGTCGGCGCTGGCGATTCCCTGGACCACATCGTCGCTGTCGTAGTGATCCG
>CALBVR010000309.1 GCA_937969565.1 uncultured Acidimicrobiales bacterium
TCCGGGCGTTGTCTGCCCGGAGCCCTGCTGCTCAGTAGTCGCTTTCTTCTGCTTCCATGGCGCCTTCTTCCATTCCTTCCATGGCGCCCTCGGCGCCGATGAGGCTGCCGTCGGGGGCGGACAGGAACCAGACGTCGCCGGAGTTCTGACCGTTCACGTCACCGGGAGCGATGTCACCGGCGAACCGGTACAGCGGCCAGGCGCCGGCCTTGAGCTGGAACGAGCCGTCGTTGCGCTCGACGACCGAGAAGACGGCCGAGTCGAGGCCATCGGGCAGTTCGGCGGAGTCCGTGAACACCGGAGGCCATGCGTCGGCGCATGCGCCATCGCACGTGGGGAGGCCCTCGGTGTCGTCGAGGAATCCGTAGAGGCTGAGGCCGTTCGCATCCACAAGGATGTCGCCATGCTCGGACGAGGCCGTCCCCACGATGGCTGCCGACGACTCCTCCGCAACCTCGGCGGCTGGGGCCGCATCGGTGGCTTCCGCATCCGATGCAGCCGTGACTGCAGTCGCGTCGGAACCGCAGGCGGACAATCCGAGTGCAGCGGCGAAGAACAGGGCGCCGCCACGGCGGCGGAGGGTGGTTGTGATTGATGGGGTGATGGTCATCGCATTCTTTCCTTGATTGGTTTTTTGGGGGATTGGTTTGGGCGATCGATCGGCGGTGGCGGTCAGCCGGTCACGGTGATCGTCGACACCATCGAGGGGTGCAGGGCGCAGAAGTACTCGTAGGTGCCGGGCTCGGTCGGCAAGGTCACCGAGCCGCTCTCTCCGGGCTGGAGGAGCCCGGTGTCGAACGAGCCGTCCCGTGCGGTGACGGTGTGCGGCGCTCCGTCGATGTTGTCGACGGTGATGGTTGCGCCCGGCTGCCCGGAGTCGGCTCCGCTGTACGAGAAGCTGGCAATCGTGATCACCGAGTCGGTCGGCGCTGCTGCTGTGGAGGTGCTTGCCGCCACCGGTTCGCTCGCAGCGACCGCCGGTGGATCCGTGTCACCGGATCGGAACAGTCCGATCACGGCAAGGCCAGCGACGACGGCGCAGATGGCCAAGGTGGGAGTGAGACGTTTCATTGGATGGATGCCTTTCGGGACGGGTGTCGATCAGACGCCGGGGAAGCCGATGGTCGTGAAGAACCACAGCGAGGACGAGAACCAGATGCCGGTGAGGACGGCGACGAGCAGCCCGCCGACAGCGGGCAATGCCCACCCGGGCACGCGGTCGCTCCGAAGCACGAGCATCTTGGTGACGAAGGCGCCATAGAAGGCGCAGCCGAGCAGCGAGTGCACGAGCACCCGGGTCGTGGTCTGCTGGAAGCCGAGCGCCCACAGGCAGTGGTAGGCGACCGGGATGGTCAGCACGAACGCTGCCGTGCCGAGCCAGCGGTGGGCGGGGCCCGTCCACGCCGGCGCTTCGCCGGCGCCGGGAAGTCGGCCCCACATCCAGGCAGCAGACAGGAGCTGTCCGATGCCGAGGGCCGCAGCGCCAGTGGTCAGCCAGGCCTTCATGGGAAGGACCGCCGGGAAACCGAAGGCGAAGATGGTCTGCCCGGTCGGGGTGTGCAGCCGGGCGTACACCCCCAGGCTGATCGAGACCAGGGCGCCCACGGCGACAAGGGCCCCGAGCGTCGATCTGTTGGGAGTGGCAGCTGGTGCCAGGTTGGTTGCGTTCGCCGTCATCTGTGGTCGTCCTCTCCGTGCCTGATGTGCGGATTCGATGACCAGTACGCTGAGCCGAGCAATCTGGTTCGCGATTTCCCAGATTCTTTTTGGACGTGATCGAAGGACAGGCGTGGACGATCTGGTGGCCCGGTTCCGGGCCGGCGAGGAAGCAGCGGTTCGGGAGGTGCATCAGCGCTACGCCGGAGCCGTGCGAACGGTGGCCCGTTCGCAGCTGTCCGACCCCGAACTCATCGCCGAGGTCGTCCAGCAGACGTTCATCAAGGCCTGGCGGGCTGCGTCATCGTTCGAGCCAGGCCGGGAGTTCGCGCCATGGCTCTACGCCATCGCCCGCCGAACCACGATCGACGTGATCCGTCGCGAAAGCCGACAGACACACACGACCGTGGACGAGGAACAGGAGGCCGAACCCGCAGCTTCCGAGTCGTTCGAACACGTCTGGGAGCGGTGGGAGGTGCGACGGGCCGTGGACGAACTTCCGGCCGGTGAACGCGAAGTCGTGCGCTTGTCGAATCTCGAGGGCTTCACCCACGATGAGGTGGCGATGCGGCTCGGGGTTCCCGTCGGCACCGTGAAGTCCAGATCGGCGCGGGCGTACCGAAGGTTGGCATCCTCCTTGAGACATCTGGATCTTTTCGCGAACCAATCAGGAGTCGCCCACGTAGAGGGAGGTGAAGCGCAATGAATGAGCATGATCGTGAAGACGAGCTGAGTGACGACGAAGTACGACAGCTCGACGCGCTGCTGTCGAACCCCGATCTGTGGGATGCCCCCGACCCGGCCGATGAAGATGCCATCGTCGCCGCAATCCTGGGGGAGGCCGCAGCGGAGTCGAAGACCGAGACCGCGGCCGATCCTGTCCCGGACAACGTCATTCCCATCTCCCGGCATCGCCGGTGGATGGCGCCCGCGCTCAGCGCCGCGGCCGCTGTCATCGTTGTGCTGCTCGGGCTCGGCATCGTCAACGCGATCGCCGACCGGCCCGACGACGGTGAAGTGGAGCTCGCGTTGGACGGCACCGATCTGGCCCCCGACGCAACGGCCACGGCCCGGATCGTCGATCTGCCAGCCGGCTCCCGGATCCGCCTCGATGTCGAGGGCCTCGAACCAGCGGCGCCCGGTACCTACTACGAGGTCTGGCTGCGGCAGGACGCCGAGATCGGCGTGAGTGCGGGGACCTTCCATCTTCGCGGCGATGGTGACATCGAACTCTGGGCCGGCGTGTCGCTGGACGACTACCCGCTTGTCACCATCACGGTGCAGGAAGAGGCCGAACCGGTCTCCTCGGGGCGTGTGGTGTTGAAGGCGTTGGCGTCCGGCGGTTGACGATGTCCGAGCTGCGCGGTGATGAACTCATGTCGATCGGCGAGGTCGCCGAGCGCAGCGGTGTCGCGACATCGGCGATCCGGTACTACGAGGAACGCGGCCTCATCCACTCGACTCGGACGACCGGCAACCAGCGCCGTTTCGCCCGGGAATCGATTCGCCGTATCGCCTTCATCACGGCGGCGCAGGCGGTCGGCCGTTCGCTCGAGGAGATCGCCGAATCGTTGGCCTCGCTGCCGGAGGGTCGGACGCCCACCACGGCGGATTGGTCCGAGCTGGCGAGCAGCTGGCGTCCGCGGCTCGATGAGCACATCGCGCGATTGGTCGACCTGCGGGAGAAGTTGGACGCCTGTATCGGCTGTGGCTGCCTGTCGATCGAGCGGTGCGCGATCTACAACGCCGATGACGGTGCCGCAGTTCAGGGGCCCGGCCCCCGCTACCTGATGGGTGACGAACCCGCCTGACCCGGGGCAGCGTCCTTCGCCGGGGGTCGAGTCGACCTACGTTGTGGCAATGCCCGTTCTCCCGTCGCCGATCCCGGGTCGAGTCGAGGTCGAGGGGTGGGTCGATGCACATCTGGGGCATCTCACGCTCGAGATGGACGTTGTGGGTTCCTCCCGATTCTCCGGTGGCCAGCGAGCCGCCGATGTCGCATTGCAGGCGTTCGATGTGGCCGGGTACGCGGCTCGCCGGAACGAGGTCCTGCCGGTTGGGCGTCGGGGCGCCTCGGCGCTGTCGCCATGGATCCGACATGGCTTGCTGACGCTCTCCGAGGTCTGGGATCACGTCGCCGACGGGCCGGAGCGCGACGTTCGCAAGTACCGGGACGAGTTGTTGTGGCAGGAGTATGCCCGGCACGTCTATGCCCGGCTCGGTCGTCGGACCGCTGAAGGACTGCGGCATGAGCGGGCGGTCGTCGCCGCCGACGGGTGGGACCGATCGATGGCTTGTCTCGACGCGGTCGTGGGGGAGCTCGAGTCGGATGGTTGGCTCGTGAACCAGACTCGGATGTGGCTCGCCAGCGATTGGACGGTGCGGCACGGTGGCCGCTGGCAGGAGGGTGAAGACCGCTTCTTTCAGCACCTCCTCGATGGGTCGCGTGCGGCCAATCGTCTGGGCTGGCAGTGGACGACCGGGGTTGGTTCGTCGAAGCCGTACGGATTCAGCCGGTGGCAGGTGGAGAAGCGTGCTCCGGGGCTGTGTTCGACCTGCCCGCACGAGCGGGCGTGTCCCATCGGTGATTGGCCGGACGATGCCGTCGACCCCGTCGGAGTGGCGCCGGTCGAGTTGGGCAAGGTGGCCGGTCCGCCAGCGTTCGCAGGCCCGTTCCATCCGGAATCGTTGGGCGAACCGGAGGCGGTCTGGCTGACGGCAGAGTCGCTGGGCGACCGTGACCCCGCGCTCGTTGCCCACCCCGATCTTCCCGTCGTCTTCGTCTTCGATGAGCCGCTGTTGTCCCGCCTCCGATTGAGTGCGAAGCGTCTCGTCTTCCTTGCGGAGACGCTGGCCGAGCTCGCCGATCATCGAGACCTGGAGATCCGGCTCGGTCCGGTCGTCGACGAGCTCGATGGCCGGTCTCTCGCCGTCACGCATGCGCCGGTGCCCGGGTTCGCCGTGCGTTCGTCCGCACTCGACGTCGTCGTGCGGCATCCGTTTCCCTGGCTGCGAACGCCGCACTCCGGAAGCATCCGCAGCTTCAGCGCCTGGCGCCGCTGACCCTCCCCTCGCGGAATCTGTGCAGCGCCAGGTGCCTGAGCGGCACCTGCTGCTGCACAGATCGTTCGGATTTCCCTTGACTTGAGCGATCGCTCAATCCATACTCTTGATATTGAGCAAGTGCTCAAACAACGAAACCATCGGAGGATGGACATGAACTATCTGATCTGGACCCACGTGGCATACGGCATCGCAGCGGTGATGCTCACGGCAGTGCTCGCCCGCACCTTGTTCCGCCATGGCGCCCTGTTCCTCGAGAGCGTCTTCGAAGACAACGCCCGAATGGCGAACGCCGTGAACCGGCTGCTCGTGACCGGCTTCTACATGCTCAACCTCGGCTACGCACTGCTGCTGTTCCGATCGAACGAAGCCCAAACAACGCTGCAGGCGACCGAAGTCCTCGTCACCAAACTCGGCGTCCTGCTGCTGAGTCTCGGCATCATCCACTTCGTCAACATGGCGGTCTTCTGGAAGATCCGGCGAGCGAGCGACGCCCGCAACTTCACGCCGGCCATGCCCAGCGTGCGGATGCCACCGCCTCCGGCCCCGACCGCTGTCAAGGTCTGAGCGTGTACGGGCCCCGCGACCGATGGGACCGGCTCGAGGCCGATTGGCCCCCGAGCCGGCTCACCATCATCTACGACGACACCTGCGAACTCTGTCGGCGATGCCGTCTGTGGTTGGCGCTCCAGTCGTGTCACGTCGAACTGCGGTTCCTGCGCACGAGCGATCCGGTGGTGCGGGATCTCTATGGCGACCAGCCCTGGTACCAGATCGAGCTGATGGTCCTCGATGATCACGGCCGGGGCTGGATCGGCCCGGAGGCGTTCCTCATGTGCCTCTGGGCGACGCGACGCTGGCGGTCCATGTCGTTCCGCCTGACCGGCACGGCGTTCGCGCCTCTGGCCGAGCGGTTCTTCCACGCACTTTCGGCCAACCGGTCGCTAGTCTCGGGGATGCTCAGAACCCACCACTGCGACGGTGACAACTGTCAGGTCGAGGTGGCCGGATGAACCTCGGGACTCGTTGCATGGCCGCACCAAAGAAGCGCACCTCCGCCACCGGGGAAGAAACGCAGGCCCGCATCGTCGCTGCGACGATCCGAACGCTGCGCAACGAGGGAATCCGGGGAACGAGCGCCCGAGCGATCGCCCGGGAAGGCGACTTCAATCAGGCGCTGATCTTCTACCACTTCGGCTCGGTCGACGATCTCGTCATCGCGGCAGTGGCCGAACTCAGCAACAAGCGGATGCAACGCCACAAGGCCCGTCTCGAAGAGGCCGAGCGGCTCAGCGATCTCATTCGCATCGCTCGCCTGCTGAATGCGGAAGACCGAGCCGACGACAACATGACCGTGCTGACGCAGGCCTTCGCCGGAGCCCGCGGCGACACCGACATGGGCCCGAAGCTCTACGACGAGCTCGAGCCATGGAACACGATGCTCGCCGAGTCGATCCGGCGAACGCTGGGCTCGTCACCGTTGGCGACCGCGGTTCCGCACGAACGGATTGCACAGGCGATCGGTGCGCTGTTCCTGGGCATCGAGCTCCTCGACGATCTCGATCCCGAACGGGCGAACGCGGAAGAGCTCTTCGACACGCTCGAGCCACTGGCCACGATGCTCGAGTCGTTGCTCGACTCGCCGCTGTTGCAATCGCTCACTCCGCCGGACGCCTGAGTCCGCCGAGCGTGCAGGGCCTCCGGCCCGGCCCGTAGTCTTGGGCCATGACTGACGCAATCGACCCGAAGTTCTTCCGTCGCGTGATGGGCCAGGTGCCCACGACCGTCACCGTCGTCACGGCGATGGTCGACGACGAGCCCCAGGCAATGGTGATCGGCAGCTTTGTGAGCGTGTCGCTCGAACCGCCGCTCGCCGGCTTCTTCTGCACGACCGGGTCCTACTCGTGGCAGCAGCTGAAGCAGGCCGACGTTCTCGGTGTCAACGTGCTCGGCGCTGACCAGATCGATGTGAGCAACGCATGCATGCGCGAACCGGCCGAACGGTTCGATGGCCTCGACTGGTCCATCGACGGTGGCGCACCTCGAATCGCTGGAACCACGGCGTGGATCACGCTCACGCCGAACCAGGTCATCGACGCCGGCGACCATGAGTTCGCGCTCTGCAACGTCACCGGCATGGAGGTGCCGGACGAGGCGAACGAGCCGGTCATCTTCTACGGCGGTGCCTACCGCGAGCTCGCACCGCTGCCCGACGCCGACTGATGAAGGTCGTCCGCGGCGACGGGCATCGGGCGCACTTCCCCGACGGCGAGATCTCGGGCGGGAAGCTCGTCCGACCGTTCGAGTGTCCCGAGCGAGTTGCGTACATCGAGGCGGCGCTCGACACCGCCGGCCTCACCGATCACGTCGAGCCGACTGCCGTCCCCGATTCTCTGCTCCGCCAGGTGCACGACACGGACTACGTGGACTTCCTGCACGATGCCTGGAACGACTGGACGGCCGCCGGGTACACGGGTGACATGATCCCGACCTGCTTCCCCGCACGACGGATGGCGCAACGGGTACCGACCGACATCGACGGACGGCTCGGCTACTACGCCTTTGCGGCGGAGACGTCCATCACCGATGGAACGTGGGCGGCCGCCCACGAGGCAGCCTCCATCGCGCACACCGCCCAGAAGCTCGTGAGTGGTGGCGACGCCGCCGCCTTCGCCCTCTGTCGCCCGCCCGGTCATCACGCCTCGCGCGACTTCTTCGGTGGGTACTGCTTTCTGAACAACGCCGCGATCGCGGCCCAGGGGTTCCGCAACGACGGTGCGGATCGGGTCGCGGTCCTCGACGTCGACTTTCATCATGGCAACGGCACGCAGGACATCTTCTGGGAGCGCGACGACGTGTTCTTTGCGTCCCTCCACGGGGACCCGCGAAGCGAGTTCCCGCACTTTCTCGGCTTCGCCGACGAAACCGGCGAAGGTGCCGGCACCGGCGCCACGCTGAACTATCCGATGGAGCCCGGCACCGGGTTCGGCGAATGGTCGGCGGCACTGGGTGACGCCCTCACCAGAATCGAACGCCACGGGGTGGACGCGCTGGTCGTTTCCCTCGGCGTGGACACGTACCTCGCCGATCCGATCAGCAGCTTCAAGCTCGACTCGCCGGACTTCTCGACCATGGGCCGGCTGATCGGCGCAGCCGGCATGCCGACCGTCTACTGCATGGAAGGCGGCTATGCCGTCGAGGAGATCGGCGTGAACACCGTGAACGTCCTGACGGGGCATCTGGACGCATAGCCTGAACGGCATGCTCCGACAGCTGCACTGGAAGTCGATGACCGACGCCGACCGGGCGTGGATTCACAATCGCGGGACGGCGTACGAGACGACCGAGGGACTCCGCGAGAGCATCCGGGGGTTGGTCGACGACGTTCGTTCCCGGGGCGATGCGGCCCTGATCGATGCGCTCGAACGGTTCGACGGCGTGCGGGTGGACGCCGCCGGTCTGCGTGTGAGTGACGCAGAGTTTCAGCACGCACTCGACACGATCGATCCGGCCGTGCACGCCGGCATTCGGCAGATGATCCACAACATCCGACGCTTTAACGAAGCGCTCCATCGACGTCGGTCGAGCTGGACGTCCGAGATTGCGCCGGGTCACGTTGTCGGCGAACGCGTCGGTCCGGTTGCATCCGCCGCGCTCTTCTGCCCGAGTGGCAAGGCCAGCTATCCGTCGGTGCTGGCGCAGATCGCCACGCCGGCCGTTGTGGCCGGCGTCCCCCAGTTGACGGCCATCGTTCCTCCGGTCCCGGGAGGGTCCGGCGAGGTCGACTCGGCCGTCTTGGTCGTGGCCCACGAGCTCGGCATCCGCAACGTGTTCCGCGTCAACGGCCCGGCGGGGGTCGCAGCGGCGGCGTTCGGAACCGAGACCATTCCCGCGCACGGCATGGTCGTCGGTCCCGGCAGCCCGCCGGTCTCGCTCGCGCAGCTCGAGGTGCGAGCGCACGGTGTGGATTCCGTGGTGCTCGGCCCAACGGAGAGCATGGTCGTCGCCGACGGTTCGGTGAACCCTGCATGGCTTGCCGCCGACCTGCTCAACGAGGCCGAGCACGGCACGGATTCGACGGTGGTCCTGGTGACGACGGAACAGTCCGTGATCGATGCCGCCAATCATCACCTCGCCGAGCAGGCGGCACCGCTTCCGACTGAGCGTCGCGAGGCGGCCACCTCGGCCCTGGGCGTCAACGGTGGCGCGATCCTGGTCGACGACCTGGACGAAGCCTTCCACGTGGCCAACTGGTTTGCGGCCGAGCACTGTCAGATCGCAACGAGCGACCCGTGGGCGCACAGTCAGAAGCTGGAGCACGCAGGTGAGATTCTGCTCGGGCAGCACACGCCGTTCGCGGCGGGCAACTTCACGCTCGGCGGTCCGGCCGCGCTCCCGACCGGCGGCTTCGCCAACCGCGCCGGCGGGATCACGGTGGAGCAGTTCCTGAAGGCGGCGGCGATCGGTCACCTGGACCAGCGTGCGGTGGCCGCCGTCGCCGACAGCACGATCGCCCTGGCCGACCACGAAGGTTTCCCTGCGCACGCCAACAGCATCCACATTCGCCGCCGGTGACTTGACCGCGTCCCGCATCCGGTCGATGGATCGGGATGGGACTCCGTTGGATCATGACGGCTGCGGTGGCGACGTTGTCGTTGCTGAGTGCCTGTGGTGCTGCACCGCAACCTGAGGTCACCGCAGTCTCGTTCGAGAAGAACTTCGTCCAGGTCGAGTTGTCGCTCACGGTCGCCGCCGACGGAACCGCTCAGCTCACGGGCACGTTCCTCCCGGAACCCGGCTGGCACCTGTACTCCACCGATCTCGCAATGACGGGTGTGGATGGCCTGGGTCGGCCGACGCGTATGGACGTGGTCGGCGGAGCGCTCGCAACCGGAGTCCCGCAGGCCTCGGTTGAAGCGTATGAACTGCCGATTCCGGCATTGGACACATCGGTTCCCGTCTACCCCGACGGTCCGGTCACGCTCACATCCGACATCGAGCTGTCCGATGGAACCGTCGAAGTGGACGTCACCTACATGGCGTGCGCTGCAGATGGCGGATGCAGGATTCCGGTGGTGGGTCACCGAGTCGGGATTGCGTTGCCCTGACGAAACGGAAGACCATGCTCAGACTTCGACCCATCTCACTCCTCTTCGTGGCCCTCTTCGCGGCATGTGGCGGATCGGAGGAAGCGGTGGTCGCAGCCCCCGCCGAGACCGCAGCGACGACGGCGACCACGGTGGTCGAGACCACCACCGAAGCGCCCACCACGACCGTTGCACCCACGACCACGGCAGCCCCGACAACCACGACGACGGCAGCATCCACGACCGAAGCGCCGACAACGACCGAGGCACTCGAACCGATCCCGCTCTACCTCGTCGACTCGTACGATCCAGCACGAGATCCCTTCGTGGACGTGGCCGATGCTGTCGATCTCGCCGGAGCTCGAGGCAAGCAGGTGATCGCCATTGTTGGGGGTGATTGGTGCCCGGACTGCATCGTGATCGACCAGTTCATCGCTGATCGCCCCGAGCTTCACGATTCGCTCGCCGAGCAATTCGCGCTGGTGAAGGTCAACCTCAGCGAAGAGAACGAGAATCGGACGTGGTGGGAGCAATACCCCGCGTTCGAGTGGGTTCCACACTTCTACGTGTTCGACGGTGAGGGTGCGTTGGTCGACTCCTACGACACCCGAGGGCTGATGCGCGATGGACGATTCCAGGACGATCTGTTCGAACAGTTCATCGCCGAGCGAAGCTGAGGGTCAGCCGTTCAGGGGGTGATGAAGACCTTGCCCCGAGGATCCTGGAGTGTGTTGGCCAGATCGGACATGACGTCGGTGAGTGCCACCGTGGCGCCGACATCCGTGCTCCATCGTCCGTCACCGAACC
>CALBVR010000310.1 GCA_937969565.1 uncultured Acidimicrobiales bacterium
GTCATCGCCGACTGCCTGATGGACGCCCTCGACCGAGTGCCGTCGTGGTCCGAAGCCGGCATCAAGCAGACCGTGTCCGGCCCGATCACCCACACGCCCGACTCCGGCTACCTCATGGGGCCGGCCCCCGGCTTCAAGAACTACTGGCATTGCAACGGTGCCTCGATCGGCATCACCCAGGGCCCCGGTGCCGGCAAGTACCTGGCGCAATGGATGGTGCACGGCCAGACCGAGATCAACGTGCGCGGCATGGACCCCCGTCGGTTCGGCGACCACACCGGCGCCAAGGGCGAGTTCGCCTACGAGAAGGCCATCGAGGAATACCACCTCATGTACCAGTCCCGGCCGCCGGGCGAATTCCACCCCGCCGCCCGCAAGCAGAAGACCAACCCCATCTACGACAAGCTCGACGCCCTCGGCGCCCAATGGCAGGAGGTCTACGGCTGGGAGCGGCCGCAGTACTTCGGTGAACCGGAGAAGCACAGCTTCAAGCGTTCCAACGCGTTCGGCATCGTCGCTGAAGAAGTGAAGGGCACGCGTGAACGTGTCGGCATCGCCGACCTCACCGCCTTCGCCAAGTTCGAAGTGACCGGCGCCGACGCGGCCAACCTGCTCAACCGGGTGAGCGCGAACAAGATCCCGGGCAAGGACGGCGGCATGCGGCTCGTCCACATGCTCACCTCGCTCGGCGGCATCGAATGCGAGATGACGATCACCCGACTCGGCGAGAACCGGTACTACCTGAACTCGGCGATCATGGGTACCACCCACGACCAGGACTGGCTCAACGAGCACATCCTCGACGGCGAAGACGTCACCATCACCGACGTGACCGACGCTCACGGCATCCTCGCCGTCACCGGTCCCCGATCACGCGACGTCCTCGCCGGATTGACCGACGCCGATCTCACCAACGAGTCCTTCCGCTGGCTGACCGCACAGGAGATCACCGTTGCCGGAGTCGCGATGAAGGCCCTTCGGGTCAGCTACGTCGGCGAACTCGGCTGGGAACTCCACATGCCGATCGACCAGATGGGCGAGGTGTACGACGCCATCGTCGCCGCCGGAGAACCGCACGGCATGGTGCACTTCGGCGCGTACGCCATGAACGTCATGCGCATCGAAAAGGGCTACAAGGCCTGGGGTTCGGAGCTCACCACCGAGATCACCCCGATCGAGGCGCGGCTCGAACGCTTCGTGGACTTCGACGGCGAATTCGTCGGCAAGGACGCCACCGTCGCCCGACGTGACCAGGACGACCCGCTCTCCATGGTCCTCGTGTACTGCGAGATCGAGGACGGCGAGAGCGATCTCCTCGGCAATGAACCCGCCTACGGATCCGACGGTGCCGTCATGGGCATCGGCACCTCAGGCGCCTACGGGCACGCCGTCGGCAAGAGCCTCGGCTTCGTCTATGTCGGGCCGGACTACGAAGCCCCCGGATCCACGTTCGAACTCGAGATGCTCGGCGTCCGCCGCACCGCCACCGTGCTCGCCGAACCCGCCTACGACCCGGCCAACGCAGCACTGCGCGCCTGATCCGCCAACCGAGCGAAAGCAGAACACGCACATGAACGACGAAGCACCCCGTCGGCGCAGCGGAGGCCGAGCCGGCCGCATCGCCACCCGCAGCAAACCACTGGCCAAGGATGATCGACCGGTCCGTCCGGGATTGCCCGGCGGACGATTCAAGCCACTCACCGACGCGCAGCTCCAACAGGTCGTCGACACCGCCTTCGAACTCCTCGAAGACGTCGGCATGGGCACCCCTGTACCCGAGTTCGTGCAGGTCGTCACCGAGGCCGGCGGGTGGATGGACGAGCACGGTCGCCTCCGCTATCCGCGTGGCGTCGTCGAACGAGGCATCGAGCTCGCCGCCAAGGAATGGATCTGGCACGGCTTCGATGAGGACAAGTCGATCGAGGTCGGCGGAGACAAGGTCCACTTCGGCACCGGTGGCGCCGCGGTCCTCATGTACGACCCCGTCACGAACACGTTCCGTCATTCATCGACGCAGGACTGCTACGACACGGCCCGCATCGTCGACACGTGCGACAACATCCACTTCTTTGCCCGAACGGTTGTCGCCCGCGACCGCGAGGACAGCCGCGAACTCGACCTGAACACCGCGTTCGCCACGATGGTCGGCACGTCGAAACCGCAGGGCACCTCCTGGTTCGAACGGCCGCACGTGTACGAGACGGTCGAGATGTACGACATGGCGCTCGGCGGTGAAGGTGAGTTCCGCAAGCGTCCCTTCGTCTGTGCCCAGAACACGTTCGTCGTGCCGCCGCTGCGGTTCGCCGAAGAGTCGACCAACTGCATGGTCGCCCAGGTGGAGACGGGCATGCCGATCAACCTGCTCTCCGCCGGTCAGGCCGGTGCGACCTCGCCGGCCGCGCTGGCCGGGTCGTTGGCGCAGGCGTTGGCCGAGTGCCTCGCCGCACTCACTGCGGTGAACCTGATGAGCCCGGGGCATCCGGCCGTCATGGGGCTCTGGCCATTCGTGTCCGACCTTCGCACCGGCGCCATGAGCGGCGGGTCCGGAGAAGAAGGCGTGCTCAACGCCGCCGCCGGCCAGGTGTCCAACTTCCTCGGCCTGCCGTCAGGCTGCGCCGCCGGAATGACCGACTCCAAGGTCCCCGACGCGCAGGCCGGCTACGAGAAGGGCGTGAACGTCACCCTCGCCGGGCAGGCCGGTACGAACCTGGTGTACGAGTCGGCCGGCATGCTCGGCTCGCTCATGTCCTGCTCGCTCGAAGCACTCGTGATCGACAATGACATGCTCGGCTCCATCAACCGGACCGTCCGTGGCATCGAGGTGAGCGAAGAGACCCTCTCGGTCGACACGATCAAAGAGGTCGTGCACGGCGCCGGCCATTTCCTCGGCTCGCAACAGACACTCGATCTCATGCAGCGCGAGTACATCTATCCGACCATCGGCGACCGTGAATCGCCGGACAACTGGAAGGATGCGGGCGGCAAGGACCAGCTCGAAGTCGCGCAGGAACGGGTGCAGACCCTCCTCGAACGCCACCCGACGCACATCCCCGCCGACCGAGACAAGGCCATCCGCGACAAGCTCCCCATCGTCCTCGAACGCCCCGGCATCGAGTAGTGCCCGACGACGTTTCCCCCTGGGACGACATCTCGTCGATCGCACTGCCTGCGGAGCCACAGCCCGTTCTCGTTCCGGAGCGATTCGCTGCCTACCGAGAGGCCTTCGAGCGTTGGGGGCTGCACGGGTTCAACCTCGCCTACCTCGAGTACGAATACGTACTCCCAGCACCCTCGACGGCCAGTGCGAGCCCGCTCGCACTACTCGAGTGGCTTCGCGATCCGGGCGTGAACGCCCGTATCCGTTGGCCGCAGGATCTGATCCGTGCGTCGAACGAATCCGGATCTGACGAGGAAACCGATTGGATCGCGCAGGAATCCCAGTGGCTTTGGGCCGCACGATTGCGGCCTCACGACGCAACCGATGATCCAATCGTCGAGATCGTCGAACCACCCGAGGGTCGGTCACCGCTACGGATGCTCGGCCGGATGACCCTGTGCGAGCTGACGACCCGGATCCTGTATCGCGAGCACGAGTGGGCCGGCGTGCTGCTCGACTCCACGGGACGGGGACTCGACCACCTCGGACTCGCTGCTCGCATGCTCGAACCAATGACCCTCGGTCACCAAATGCGTGCGTCTTGGAGCGGGTTCGGTCTCGGCTCGTCCTGGTACTGCACGTTCTTCGGGCCATCGATTCGGATCCATACGGACGATCCTGCTCGGGTCGCCGACGACTTCGCCGACAACGAGCACCTCACCTGGGTACCCAGGTAGGGGACAGGATCTCCGTACGGAGGATGTGCCTGCCTAGCCGCGTCGTTTCGGATCTGGGCCGTAGCGGTTCTGTCGCGGCGTTCCGTCCATCAGCGTGAACACGAGCAGCACGATGCTCCCCACGTAGCTGACGATCGGGATCACCGTCAGCAGATACCACCAGCCGGATCGGTCGGTGTCGTGGAGCCGTCGAACGGTCACGGCGAGATTGGGAATCGCGAGCAGGACCGCGAACACAACGATCCCGATGAGGAACACCGTCTCCACTCCCCCGAACCCCGACTCGTTCACGGAACCGAGAGCGAACAACGGGATGAGCATGGCAGCCATGGCCAGCAGGTTGCAGAATCCGAACCACCAGAACTCGGCTCGGGTCGCCCGACCCGAGAAGTTTGCGTAGTTGTGGGCGACAACGTGCCACCACCACTCCCAAGGCTTGCGGTCCGTGTTCGCATCGCCGGCAAGCTCCGGCGGAGCCATGGGAAATCCGGTCGAATGGACCGGAACCGGACTGTCGCTCCAGCGAGCTCCGTCCCAGTAGCGATGCGTGTTCGGTGGATCACCCTGGGCGTGATA
>CALBVR010000311.1 GCA_937969565.1 uncultured Acidimicrobiales bacterium
TTCTTGAACCGGGTCGTACGAGCCACCTCGAAAGTCTTGGCGGTCTGCGGGGTGTAGTCCTCGATCAGCGCGATCTTCGCCGTGGTGCCTCCCATGTCGTAGGAGAGCACACGGTTGCGGCCGTAGCGGGCGGCCAAGTCGGCGGCAAAGATCGCTCCTCCGGCAGGACCCGACTCAACGAGCCGAACCGGAAAGGCAGCTGCGGTCTCCACGCTGACGAGCCCGCCGCCGGAGTGAATCAGGTAGAGCGGGCACGTGGCGCCACGGGCCCGGAGCTCGTCGGCCAGCCGGTGCAGGTACGTGGCCATGAGCGGCTGGACGTAGGCGTTGGCGCAGACCGTGTTGAACCGCTCGAACTCGCGCATCTGCGGCGAGACCTCGGAACTGATCGACACCGCGATGCCGGGCAGCCTGTCGAGCAGCATCGAACGGAAGCGCTGCTCGTGCATCGGGTTCCGGTAGCTGTGCATCAAGCCGACAGCGACGGCCTCGTACTCTTCGGCCTCGATTCGATCGATGACCGCAGCGGCACCAGCTTCGTCGAAGTCGAGCAGCACTTCTCCGCGTGCGTTGAGCCGTTCGGTCACCGTGTAGCGATGTCGACGCTCGATGAGCGGCGTCGGCAGCACGATGTTCAGGTCGTACTGCTCGAAGCGTCCCTCGGTGCGGGTCTCGATGACGTCCCGGAAGCCCTCGGTCGTCACGAGCGCCGTACGAGCGCCCCGTCGCTCGATGAGCGCGTTGGTCGCGAGCGTGGTGCCGTGGATGATCTGGTCGACGTCAGCCAGGGCCACCCCACACTCGGCAGCGAGCTCTTCGATGCCGGCGAGAATGCCCTGCTCCGGTCCCTCGTGGGTCGTGAGCACCTTCGTCGAGGCGAACGAGCCGTCGGCCCGTTCCAGCACGACGTCGGTGAAGGTCCCGCCGACGTCGGCACCGATCCGAATGGACATGGCTACAGGTCCTCGATCTTGGGGAAGTCTGACGGAGGCATGATGTCGACCGTGGCCGAACGCTGCTGGGCGAGCATGCCGCCATCGATCTTGATGACGTCGCCGGTGATGTAGCTGGCGTCGTCGGACGCGAGGAACAGGGCCGCGCCGGTCATGTCGATCGGTTCACCAATGCGACCGAGCGGCACGTTCTCGCCCCGGAGCGTTCGGGCCTCGAGGTCCATCCCGCTCGTGTCGATCGAGCCTGGCATCAGCGCGTTGATCCGGATGTTGTACGGACCGAGGTCGAGGGCCATGGCCCGGGTGAGGGCCTCGATGCCACCCTTGGTTGCGTCGTAGGCCGTGAACGAGCGGTGCGCTCGCGTGGCGCCGCCGGAGCTCATGTTGATAATCGAGCCGCCACCCTGCTTCGCCATGATGCGGGCGATGGGGTGCGACACGATGAAGTGACCGGTGAGGTTCACGTCGATGATCTTGCGCCACCACGCCTCATCCGCCTCGAAGAAGTGCAGCATCGGCGAGATGATGCCGGCGTTGTTGACCAGCACGTCGATCCGACCGTGGGCCTCCATCACCGCATCGACCATCGCTCCGACAGCTGTCGAATCGGACACGTCGGCCACGCCCGCCATGGCGTCCCCGCCGGATGCGTTGATCGCCTCCACGACTTCGTTCACGGCATCGGCCCGAACGTCGTTGACGACGACCTTCGAGCCCACCCCGGCGAAGCGCTCGGCGATCGCCCGCCCGATGCCGCCGGCGGCGCCGGTGACGACGACAACCTTGTTGTTGAGTGATTCGTGCATGTGGTGGGTTCTCCGTCGTGGTGATGAGGGTTCGTAGTGGATGAAAATCAGATGGATGCAACGAGCGCGGCCAGGTCGGCCAGCGCAGCTTCGTTGCGGCGGTAATAGACCCATCCCTTCCGGCGGGTCGGGATGACGAGCCCGGCGTCGGTCAGCACTTTCAGGTGACGCGAACCTGCCGGCTGAGAGACGCCGAGCTTCTCGACGATGAATTGGTTGCACGCGCCGTGCGCTTCGGGGTCGCCGTGCTCCTGAGGAGGGAAATGTGCGACGGGGTCCTTCAACCAATCGAGGATCTGCAGCCGACGCTCGCTCGCCAGCGCCTTCAGCACGCTCTCGATGTCGGTGAGTGAGCTCATCGCCGCAGTCATGGCGATATAACTATCATGTTATGTGGCTATGTCAATCGATTTCTGGCCACGACCTGTCCTAGATTTCGCCCATGCCAACCTACGAACGACACGAGAACCACACCATCAGCTGGGTCGACCTGGCCGCCAAGGATCTCGACGGAGCGCTCGAGTTCTACCGCGGCCTGATGAACTGGACCACCTTCAACGACGGCGAAACGCCGTACCACATCTTCCAGCGGGACGGAGCCGCTGTGGCCGGTGTGATGGAGCTGACGCCGGAGATGGGCGAGATGCCGCCGATTTGGTCCATCTATGTGAGCGTGGAGGACGCCGATGCGACCATCGCCGCTGCAGAGGCCGCTGGTGGATCGGTCTATCAGCCACCATTCGACATTCCGGACGGCGGTCGCATCGCCGTGATCGGCGACCCCGCCGGCGCTGCGATCTGCCTGTTCGAAGGCATGCAGGAGAACGGCATGTCGATGCTCGACGAACCGGGGGCGGCGTGTTGGTTCGACTGCATGAGTCGCGATGTCGAAGCGGCGAAGGTCTTCTACGGGGCGGTTTTCGGCTGGCAGGCGCAGGCGATGCCCGGCGACTTTCCGTACACCGTCTTCCTCCACGAGGGCCAGCCGCTGGCCGGCACGATGCCGATGCCGGATCAACTCCCCGCCGAGGTTCCCTCGCACTGGGTGGTCAACTTCTCCGTCGACGACACGGACGTCGCGGTCGAGTACCTCGTGAGCAGCGGCGGCAGTGTGTTGATGCCACCGACAGACACCATGTTCGGCCGCTCGGCCTCGGTGATGGACCCATGGGGATCGACCTTCAACATGATCGATCGTTCGAAGGCGGACGCCCCGAGCTGACCCTCAAGGATCGGTCAGCTGTCGTCCTCGCACACACAGTGCACGTCCCACGCGTCCGGAATTCCCTTGAAGCAATGCTCTCCGAGCGGAGAGAATCCGATTCCCGAGCCCGCAACGAGGCCACGGACGACACCTGAGACGACGACCTGGCCACCTTCGGCCACGTCCAACATCCTTGCCGTCAGGTTGACGGCAAGACCTGTCAGATCATCGCCGCGTTGCTCCACCTCGCCGGTGTGCACGGCGATCCGCACGGGAAGTCCGTGCCGCTCATAGGCGGACTGCATGTCGTTGCTGGCCCGGATTGCGGCGGCCGGCCCATCAAAGGTCAGCAGGAAGCCGTCGCCGAGATTCTTGATCACCGTTCCGCCGTGCCGTTCCACCTCGGCGATCGTCGCAGCGTCGTGGACGTCGAGCAGGGAGCGCCAGGCATGGTCGCCCATCGCAGCGGTCG
>CALBVR010000312.1 GCA_937969565.1 uncultured Acidimicrobiales bacterium
GATCATATTGGAAGACGAACGATAAAGCGTGCGCCGGTCTGGCCACCTTCGCCCTCCACCTCACGCGGCGCGATGTTCTCTGCACGGATCGTACCGCCATGGGCCTCTACAATCTGTTTCGAGATCGAAAGACCCAGCCCCGAATGCCGCCCGAACGCCTCCTCGGCGGGACGCTCGGTGTAAAAGCGCTCGAAGATGCTGGCGAGATTGTCCGGCGGGATGCCCGGCCCCTGATCCTCAACCACCACCATCGCCGCATTCAGATCGTCGCGGAACACCCGCAGACGCAGCTCGCCGCCGCGCGGGCTGAAGGAGATGCCATTGCCCAGAATGTTGCTCAGCACCTGCGCGATGCGGCTTTCAAGCCCGCGCACCGACAGCTGCGCCGGCGGGATTTCTGTCACGATCCGCACATCGCGCGCCTCGGCCTCGCCCTGAAGCACATCCGCCATCGTCTCCGCCAGCGCGCCCAGATCGAAGGAGGTGCGGGCCTCGCGCACCAGCTCGGCATCGAGGCGGGAGGCGTTGGAGATATCCGTCACAAGCCGGTCGAGCCGGTCCACATCCTCGCGGATCACCTCGTAAAGCCGCTCGCGGGAGGCGTCGGTCTTGGCCAGATCGAGCGTCTCCACCGCCGAACGCAGCGAGCTGAGCGGGTTCTTGATCTCATGGGCGACATCGGCGGCGAAGGATTCGATGGCGTCAATCCGGGCATAGAGCGCATCGGTCATCAGCCGCATCGCGCCGGACAGATCGCCGATCTCATCGCCGCGCCCGGTGAAATCGGGGATTTCGACGCGCTCCGGCACGCTCATCTGTTCGCCGCTGACACCGGCCCGCTCGGCGGCACGCGAGAGGCGGCGCAGCGGGCGGGCAATCCCGCTTGCCAGCACGATGGACAGCAGCACCGAAACCGCCGACGCCACGACGAAGACGCGCAGAATCTCGATGCGTCCGGCGCGGATCACCCGGTCGATATCGCCGCCCTCGGTGGAGAGCACCAGAACGCCCATCACCACCTTCAGCCGCCGGATCGGCACCGCGACGGAGACGATCAGCTCCCCGGCGCTGTTGGCGCGCAGGGCAAAGGAGGGTTCGCCTCTCTGGGCCTTGTAGACCTCGGCATCCTCGGTGATCCCGGCATTCGGGGTCTCGATGTAAAGCGGCAGATCGGTTTTCTGGAGCGCCCGCGCCCCGGCGGAATAGAGCCGCTCGATCCAGCCGAGCAGACCGCTCGCCCCTTCCAGCGGGGGCAGCGGGCGGGTCTCGACCTTCGAGCGCGCCCCGGCAAAGCTGCGCGTGTCGCCGGTCAGGCGTCCGCTCTGATAGATCTGCGCGCGCTGGCCGGTTTGCAGGGTCAGCTGGCGCAGCACCTCGTTTGCGGCGTAATTGTCGAAGCGCGCCTCGTCGGGGGCAATCATCGCAATCTCGGCAATCGCGGTCGCCAGTATCTGCGCCTGCGCCTCAAGCGACTGCACGCGCACCTCGATCAACTCGGAGCGCAGCTGGTTGAGGTAAAGCACGCTGGCGACGAGAATCCCGAGGCCGGCGAGATTCACCACCACGATGCGCCGGGTCAGCGAGCGCATCGGCCCGGTCACAAAGCGCCGCCACTCCCCTGAGAAAGAGCCGGCCCGTGCGGATACTGCCGCCGATTCGCGCATTTCGGGGGAGGATGCGCCCCGCTCCGCATCGAAATCGCCCGCCGAAAGCGGCGGCGGTTCAATTCTCGCGGAAACGGTATCCGACACCATAGAGGGTTTCTATCCCCGTGAACTCTTCGCTGACGGCCCGGAATTTCTTGCGGATGCGCTTGATATGGCTGTCGATGGTGCGGTCATCCACATAGACCTGATCGTCATAGGCGGCATCCATCAGCGCATCGCGGCTCTTCACAAAGCCGGGACGCTGGGCGAGCGCCTGAAGGATCAGGAATTCCGTCACGGTCAGCGTCACCGCCTCGCCATCCCAGGTGCAGGCATGGCGCATCGGGTCCATACTCAGCCTGCCCCGGACCATGATCTTGTCTTTCTCGGCGCGCTCCCCGCCCTCGGTCTGGGCCTCCCGGCGGCGCAGCACGGCGCGGATACGCTCGATCAACAGCCGCTGCGAGAACGGCTTGCGGATATAGTCATCCGCGCCCATCCGCAGCCCGAGAACCTCGTCGATCTCCTCATCCTTGGAGGTGAGGAACAGCACCGGCAGATCGGATTTCTGCCGCAGGCGGCGCAGCACTTCCATGCCGTCCATCCGTGGCATCTTGATATCAAGCACGGCGACATCCGGCGGGCTCTGGCTGAGCGCCGCAAGGGCCGACGCGCCATCGGAATAGGTGCGCACCTCGAAACCGTCCGCTTCCAGCGCGATGGAAACGGAGGTCAGGATATTGCGGTCATCATCGACCAGGGCAATCGTCGGCATCGGCGTCTCCGCTTCATTTGCCGCAGAGCATAGGCACGCCGCGACCCGGTGACAATCGCTCGTTCATCGGTATGCCACTGACCTTATCGGAATGCGAAATCTTGTGCGTCGTTCCGCTTTTTGCAGCGCACAAATCGGCTTTGAAAGATTCTTGCGTTGAAATCGTCGCAGCATAGCCGCTAAGGACAGCGTTAAGGCGGAGGCGCTAATAAACGGGCTTCCAGCAGATGGTTCGGAGTGTCGGGGGTACTCATGCAGGAATTCGGTGATCGCAATACATCGCACGGCCTTGCGGCAAACGGGATCGAGGTGGCCGCAGCCTATTACAACGATGTCGAAGCCGCCCTTGTCGAGCGCTCGCTGCGCGCCGGAGAGGCAAAGCTCGCACCGGGCGGCGCCCTCCTCGCCGAAACCGGCCAGCACACCGGGCGCTCCCCGAAGGATAAATTCACCGTCCGCGACGCCACCACCGAGGATGCGGTGGACTGGGGCAACAACAAGCCGATGGACCCGGCGCATTTCGCGGCGCTCAAGGCCGACATGCTGTCCTATCTGAAGGACAAGACCGTGCATGTGCAGGATCTCGCCTGTGGTGCCGACCCCGGACACCGCATCCGCGTGCGCTTCGTGAACGAGCTGGCCTGGCACATGCTGTTCATCCGCAACATGATGCGCCGCCCGGCGCGCAGCGAGCTGGCAAGCTTCGTCAATGACTGGACGGTCATCAACTGCCCCGGCTTCAAGGCCGACCCGGCCCGCCATGGCTGCCGCTCCGAGACGGTAATCTCCGTCTCCTTCAGCGAAAAGACCGTGCTGATCGGCTCGACCTCCTATGCCGGTGAGAACAAGAAATCGATCTTCGGGGTGATGAATTTCGTGCTGCCTGAGAAGGGCATCATGCCGATGCACTGCTCCGCGAACCACGCCACGGGCGACGAGAGCGAGTCGGCTGTGTTCTTTGGCCTCTCCGGGACCGGCAAGACCACCCTCTCCGCCGATCCGGACCGCCTCCTCATCGGCGACGACGAGCACGTCTGGTCCGACACCGGCGTCTCCAACTTCGAAGACGGCTGCTACGCCAAACTCATCGACCTCGACAAGAAGAACGAGCCGGTCATCGCCGCCGCGATGAGCATGAAGGGCACGCTCATCGAGAACGTCCCACCGCTCATCGGCAAGCGGATCGAGGAAACCGATCCGCAGGACTTCGACCTCACCGACGGAACCATCACCGAGAACACCCGGTTCGCCTATCCGCTCACCTGCAACCCCGGCGTTGCCGAGGGAGCCAAGGGCCCGCACCCCGAGACCATCGTGTTGCTCACCGCCGATGCGTTCGGCGTTCTCCCGCCGGTCTCCATCCTCGACACCGAAGAGGTCATGTACCACTTCGTGATGGGCTTCACCTCCAAGCTCGCCGGCACCGAGGTCGGCATCACCGAACCGCAAGCAGCCTTCTCCGCGTGCTTCGGCGACCCATTCATGTCGCAGAAGCCGTCCGTCTATGCGGACCTGCTCTCCAAGCGCATGTCCGAGCACGACACCCGCTGCATCCTGCTCAACACGGGCTGGTCCGGTGGTGCGTACGGCAAGGGCGAGCGCATGTCGCTGAAGGTGACGCGTGCACTGCTCAACGCCGCACTCAACGGAGAACTCGACGACGCCGAGACCGAGATCCAGGAGCAGATGGGTCTTCGCATCCCGGTCGCCGTCGAAGGTGTCGACTCGAACATCCTGAATCCGCGGAACACCTGGGACGACCCGGAGGCCTACGACGAGGCAGCGGCAACGCTCAAGGGGCTCTTCCAGAAGACCTTCGAAGACAAGGGATTCGCCGAACTGGGCATCACGGCACGAATTTGAACCGGTAGGATTTCCGCCATGCAGGGTGTGATCCAGTCCTACGATCCTTCGACCGGCGACGGTGTCGTCATGGACGACCGCGAGTTCGCCGAGTACGACCTCGCCACGAATGCGCTGGAGGGCTCCGTGTTTCGGATGCTTCGCCAGGGCCAGCGCGTCCTGTTCGACGTCGACGGCGACGGTCTCGCCACTGCGATCCGTCTCGGCTCCGAAGTCGACATGGACACTCCAGAACTCCTTCCTGACTGAACGGAACCCGCTCGGTTGTCGCTGTTTGGTGACCCGGGAGTAACCTCGCCCTTTCTATGGGCACTGCTTTCACTGCGGACACGCTTCGCGCGGTCGTCGTTGGATTTCGCGATGCGCTGATGACGCACAAGGACGTCGTCAACGCACTGAACGTCTATCCGGTTCCCGACGGGGACACCGGGACGAACATGTCCCTGACGCTCGAGTCGGTCGTTCAGGGACTGCCGGAACCCGGAGCACCCATGGCCGACGTCTGCAAGGCCATCTCCCACGGCTCGTTGATGGGGGCGCGGGGCAACTCCGGCGTCATCATGTCGCAGATCCTCCGAGGCCTCTCGGCGGGACTCCGCGACCATGACACCATCACCGGCACGATCTTCTCCGCCGCCCTCACCGACGCCGCCGAGTCTGCGTACGGCGCGGTCGGCAACCCGGTGGAAGGCACCATCCTCACCGTCATCCGTGAGGCGGGCGAGGCGGCTGCCGCCGTCGCCGGAGACGACATCCTCGCCACCATGGACGCCGCCCGTACCGGTGCCGCGGATGCGCTCGAGCGCACGCCACAGCTGCTCCCCGTCCTGGCGGAAGCCGGCGTGGTCGATTCGGGCGGAACGGGCCTGCTCCTGCTGTTCGATGCCGCACTCGAGGTTCTCGACGGCCGGCCCATCCCTGCACCCGTCGTCCCGGACGGCGCCATGGTCTCGTCGATCGATGTCGTCGACCGACCCGACGACCACTGGCAGGGCTCCATCGCCGACCTTCGCTACGAGGTCATGTTCCTCCTCGACGCTCCGGACGAGTCCATCGACGGCTTCAAGGCCGCCTGGGCCGAGGTCGGCGACTCGATCGTGGTCGTTGGCGGAGACGGCCTCTTCAACTGTCACATCCACACTGACCACATCGGTGCATCGATCGAATGCGGCATTGCCGTCGGTCGGCCCCACGACATTCGTGTCACCGACCTGCTCGAGGAACTCGAGGAACAGGAGTGGGTGAAGCAGGCGGCAGCGGAGACGGCGATGGCCGAAGTCGAACCCTGCACGACCGCCGTCGTCGCAGTGTCGGTCGGCGCTGGCGTCGGCAACATCTTCCGGTCGTTCGGCGTCCAGCACGTCGTCGAGGGTGGGCAGACGATGAACCCGTCGACGGCCGATCTCCTCGCAGCGGTCGAAGCGCTTCCCGCCGACAACGTGGTGATCCTCCCGAACAACAAGAACATCATCCCGGTCGCCGAACACGTGAACGCCGAGAGCTCCAAGAACGTGGCCGTCGTTGCGAGCCGAAGCATCGTCGGCGGCATGGCCTCGCTCGTCGCCTACGACCCCGAGGCTGACCTCGACGCGAACCTCGAGGGCATGCGCGAGGCGCTGTCGCATCTGCTGTCCGGTGAAGTCACACAGTCCGTTCGAGCGACGACCGCCGAAGGGTTCGAGATCGCCGAAGGCGACTGGCTCGGCCTTGCCATGGGCAAGATCGTCGCGGTCGAGGACGACCCGCTCGAAGCCGCGGTCGCCGTGGTGGGTCGGCTCGCCGACGACGACCACGAGATCGTCACCATCGTCATCGGCGAAGATGCCACCGAAGCGGAGGGCGCAACGCTCGCCGCCCAGATCGGACTGGCCCATCCGGATCTGGAAGCGGAAGTGCATGTCGGCGGACAGCCGCTGTACCCGTTCATCATCGGCGTGGAATAGCAGTCGTTCGCTCCGCTCACTACTCGAGTTGCTTCGCAACTCGCCCCCTTCGCTCACTACTCGAGTTAGCTGTCATCTCTTCGCGGTAGCATCCCCTGCTGGTGACCGACGCCCCGCCTCCACTGACGCTTCGCGACCTCGACCAGCTCGACGTACAGCGATTGAACGGTGTGGGGGACAAGCGCGCCAAGGCACTCCGGTCCAACGGGATCGAATCGGTCCTCGACCTTCTCCGCACCTACCCGCGCCGATACATCGACCGCACGCGTGAGGCTCGGATCGACGAACTGCTCGAAGGCGAGGAAGGAATGGTGCTCGGCCGGGTCGAACGGGTCGAGAACCGGCGTGTCCGCGGCAACCGTTCGATGATCACCCTCACCGTGAGCGACGGCACCGGTCGCATCAAGGTCACGTTCTTCAACCAACCGTGGCGGGCCAAACAACTGCCGGAAGGCACAGACCTCGTGCTGTTCGGCAAGGTCGACAGCTTCCGCGGCTCGCTGCAAATGACCTCGCCGGTGATCGACGTGATCGGCGGCGACCAGACCGGGCGCATCGTCCCCGTCTATCCGCAGTCCGAGAAGGCCGGATACGGGTCGAGCGAACTCGCCAAGTGGAATGCGGAGGCCCTGCGGCGCATCCGTCCGCGCTCGATGCACGACCCACTCCCGGCAGCGATCGTCGAAGCAAACGGTTTCGTCGATCGCATGACCGCCATGAGCAGCATCCACGAGCCGGAGACGATGGCCACCGTCACCGAGGCCCGCCGTCGCCTCGTGTTCGACGAGCTCTTCTCGATCCAGCTCGAACTCGTGCAGCGCCAAAGGGAACGGGAAGCCACCGCGGTCGGCGTCGAACACGCGGGCACCGGCGAACTCACGCAGACGTTGCTCGACACGCTCGGCTTTCCGCTCACCGGCGCGCAGGAACGGGTGATCGACGAGATCGTCGACGACATGCACCGCAACTTCCCCATGCACCGCCTGCTCCAGGGCGACGTCGGCGCCGGCAAGACGTTGGTGGCGTTGTGGGGCCTGCTCACCGCTCGCGAAGGCGGATTCCAGGGGGCCCTGATGGCTCCGACCGAAGTGCTCGCCGAACAACACCACCTGGGCATCCGCGCGCTGTTGAAGGACATCCGGGTGGACGATCCGGCATCGCTGCTTCCGGATCGACCGCTGCGCGTGGAACTGCTCTCGAACAGCGTGTCCACCGCAGATCGGCGAAGGATCCTCGCCCAGACACAATCCGGCGACGTCGACATCCTCATCGGTACCCATGCCCTGATTCAGGAGACCGTGCAGTTCTTCAACCTCGGGCTCGTCGTGATCGACGAACAACACCGGTTCGGCGTCGAACAGCGGGCGGTACTCCGAGAGAAGGGCCCCGGCGACAAGGAACCCGATGTCCTCGTCATGACCGCCACCCCGATCCCGCGCACGGCCGCCATGACCGTCTACGGCGACCTCGACGTCAGCATCCTGGACGAACTTCCTCCCGGTCGAACGCCAATCGTCACGCGGTGGGCGGCGACCCCCGACGAGGAGGCCGGAATGTGGGACGACGTCCGCTCCGCAGTGGCCGAGGGGCGTCAGGCGTACGTGGTCTGTCCCCTGATCGAAGCGTCGGACAAGCTCGAAGTCCGGTCCGTCACGGAGACACACGACGAGCTCGTGGGCGGTCAGCTCTACGGCCTCGATGTCGCCCTGCTGCACGGACGGATGTCGAGCGACGAGAAGGAGGCCGTGATGAGTTCCTTCCGGCGCGGCGACACGGACGTGTTGGTGGCGACCACGGTGATCGAGGTCGGTGTCGACGTACCGAACGCCACGGTCATGGTGATTCTCGACGCGCCGCGGTTCGGCATCGCGCAGCTTCACCAGCTGCGCGGACGCGTCGGCCGAGGAGCGCATGCGTCGACCTGCTGGCTGGCCGGCGAAGCAACCACCGCCGACGGCGAGGCCCGCCTCGAAGCGCTCGTCGAATCGACGGACGGCTTCGAACTCGCCGAAGTCGACCTCGAGCTGCGGGGTGAAGGCACGATCATGGGGGAGCGGCAGAAGGGGCGCAACGATCTCCGGCTCGCTTCCCTGCGGCGCGATCGCGACGTCGTCGTCCTCGCCCGATCCGTGGCCGTCGAGCTGGTGGAACGCAACGATCCGGCCATCCCGGAGCTGGTCGACGAGACCACCGTGCTGCTCGGCGCCGACGACACCGACTTCCTGCTCAAGAACTGAAATCGGGCACCCCCGATGGGGTTTCGGGCCAAGAGTCAACCCATTCACTCCCAATACCGGTACTTTTGCCTGCATGGAGATCACGGTCCCCGAGACCATCGTGTGCGTCGACTGTGGAGGCCAGTGCCACCGCCTGACGTACACCCCAGAGGACGGGTTCAGCGACGGTGACGTCGTCGCCTACCGATGCGAGGACTGCCTCGATCGGTGGGATCTCGTCTTCGACAGCGAGCCGACCCCATGACCGCCGAGTCGCATCGCCGCAATGACGGTTCCCGACCGGAAGCGCTGAGCGAATGAGGGTCGTGGCGGGGGAGGCCCGCGGACGAACCCTGATGGCACCCGAGGGCTCCGGTACCCGACCCACGTCGGACCGGGTTCGTGAGTCGATCTTCAACATGTTGTTCAGCCTTCAGGCCACCGAAGGTGCGACCGTTCTCGACCTGTACGCCGGGTGCGGTGCGCTCGGTATCGAGGCCCTCAGCCGGGGAGCGGAATCCTGCGTCTTCGTCGAGCAGCATCGGCGCGCCGTGTCCTGCATCGAGACCAACCTGGAACTCACCGGATTCACCGATCGGGGCACGGTCGTGCAATCCGACGCTGTCGCCTGGGTCGAGGCGAGCGACGCCACGTTCGACCTCGTCCTGGCGGACCCGCCCTACGCCGACGACGCCTGGATCGGCCTTCTGGATGTGCTCAACGCCAAGTGGGTGGTCGCCGAGGCCGGCCGCGAGCTCGAGCCGCACCCCCGCTGGGATGTCGTTCGGGAGAAGGCCTACGGGAGTACGGTGGTGACCGTGCTCAAGCGTCAGGACGCCTCACGATGACCACGGTCTTGTATCCCGGATCCTTCGACCCTGTGCACAACGGGCATCAGGAAATCGTCCAGACTGCCGCCGGCCTCTTCGATCATGTGGTCGTCGCCGTCGTTCGGAATCCATCGAAGACGCCGTTCCTGACGCTCGATGAGCGGCAGGAGATCCTCGCCGAAACGTTCGCCGACCTCGACAACGTTTCGATCACCTCCTTCTCGTCGCTGGTTGTCGATCTCGCGCAGGAAGTCGAAGCCGACTTCATCGTCAAGGGTCTCCGAGCGGTGTCGGACTTCGAGTCGGAGTTGCAGATGGCACAGATGAACAAGGAAATTTCCGGCGTGCAGACGCTGTTCATCCCGAGCGCGTCGTCGCGATCGTTCCTCGCCTCCCGTCTCATCCGAGAGGTGTTCCGGTTCGGCGGCGACGTGTCGTCGATGGTGCCGGAGGTGGCGCTTCGCCGAATGCGCGAGAAGGGAACCGAATGAGCCAGCCACTCGCCCACGACGAGGCGGACGACTTCGCCGCAGCGTTGCCGATGTCCACGCCGGCCAATCACGCGCCCATGGTGGAAGCCGTGCTCGGCGACGCCATCGAAATGGTCGAGCAGGCGCAGCCGTTGCCGCTCTCCACATCGTCTCGCATCAACCGGGACGAATTGCTCGAACTCCTGCAGCAGGCCTTCAACGGACTGCCCGACGAGCTCCGCTCCGCCCGTTGGCTGTTGCGCGAGCGCGAGGAATACCTCGAACGCGTGCGACTCGAGGGCGAAGAGATCCTGTCGGTCGCCCGCAGCCGCGCGGAACGAATGGTCGAACGCACCGAGGTCGTGAAGTCGGCCGAACACCGGGCCCAGCGCCTGATCGCCGACGCCGAGGCCGAGTCTCGCAGGATGCGGCGCGAAACCGAAGACTTCTGTGACGCCCGCCTGGCATCGCTCGAAGGCATCCTCGACCGGACCCGCACCGTGGTGGCCACCGGCCGAAACCGACTGCAGGGTGTCGTGCCAACGGTCGACCTCACCGACGCGTCGCCCGAGTTGGTCGACGACGGTGACCGCATCGACCTGTTCGATCAGGACTTCGCTTGAGCGGTTGGGGTGCGCTGCGGCTCAACGTCGCCCGGCTCCGTCAGCGCGACAACCTGACCGAGCTCCGCTCGCGTGCTGCGGGTGCCGAGATCCTCGACGTCGAGGCGACGGTCATTGCGTCCTCCATGGAGATCACGACGGCACGAATCCCGGATGGCACCGAGATCCATGTGGACGGCCGGCTCGAAGCCGGACTCTCCGGCCTCGAATTCCACGCCCGGGTCACCTCGGAGTGGGAAGGGGAGTGCCGCCGCTGCGTCGAACCGGTGTCTGGCCCGCTCGATCTGGACGTCGTCGCCTCGTTCGTCGAACTCGTGGCAGACGCCGATGACGACGCTGACGCCTACCCGATCGACGGCGAATGGGCCGACGTCGGCGAGGTCGTGCGGGAAGAACTGATGCTCGCGCTGCCCCTCACTCCGCTGTGCCGCGAGGACTGCGACGGTGCCGACCCCGAACGCTTCCCGACGACGGGAGCGACCGACGAGGGCGTCGGAGTGGAGGCCGAACCGGCCATCGATCCGAGGTGGGCGGCATTGTCCGAACTCACCTTTGATGAAGACTGACCAACACCAGATATCCTTTGACCCCTGTGCGCCGCAAACGGTGCACCCCGGGAATTCCCGGACCGTTCGATACGACCTCAGGTGACGTCATGGCCGTTCCAAAGAAGAAGACCTCGAAGGCCAAGAGCCGCAGCCGCCGTTCCTCGGCGTGGCGCATCCGCTCGTCCGGCCGCTCCAGCTGCCCCCGCTGCAACTCCGTGAAGCGTCCGCACACGGTGTGCGACAACTGCGGATGGTACGGCGGCCGCCAGGCCATCGACGTCGACTGATCATGCTTCCCGTCGCAGTCGACGCGATGGGCGGCGACAACGCTCCTGACGCAATCGTCACCGGAGCAAAGCGGGCCGTTGAAGAGCGCGGCATTCCCGTCGTGCTCGTCGGTCGACCAGAAGAACTTGGCGACACCGGCGGCATCGAGGTCATTGCGGCCTCCGAGGTGATCGCCATGGACGACGACCCCGGGTCGTCGGTCCGCACGATGAAGGACTCATCGCTCGTCCGCGCCGCAGAGGCCGTGCGAGATGGCGTTGCTTCGTCCATGGTCTCGGCCGGCAACACCGGCGCCACCATGGCTTCCGCCCTGCTGCGGACCGGTCGAATCAAAGGTGTTTCGCGCCCAGCGATCGCCACGGCGATTCCGGGACCGTCCGGCCCGCCGACCGTCATGTTGGACTCGGGCGCCAACGCGGAATGCAAGCCCGAATGGCTGGTCCAGTTCGCCCAGATGGGAGCGGTCTTCGCCCGCACGCGCTTCGACATCGACACGCCCCGAGTCGGACTGCTCTCCATCGGTGAAGAAGCCGGCAAGGGATCCCCATTCGTCAAGGAGTCCTGGGGCCTGCTCGACGCCGTCGACTGGTCCGCTCAGGGTGCCGAATTCATCGGCAACGTCGAAGGACGCGACCTCATGGGCGACGAGGTGGACGTGGTCGTCACCGACGGCTTCACCGGCAACGTCGCACTCAAAACCCTCGAAGGCTGCGCCCAGAACATCATGGGAGCGCTCCTCGAAGCGTTCGATTCCAGCGATGAGGCCCGAGCGGCATCAGCGCAGCTCATGCCCGCCCTGCTGCCGCTGTATCAGCGTTTCAGTGCCGACACGTATGGCGGCGCCATGCTTCTCGGCACCAAGGGCGTATGCATCATCAGCCATGGATCCTCCAACGATGAGGCAATGCTGAATGCCATTTCCGTTGCATCCGAGATGGTCAACTCCGACCTTGTCGGACGCATCGGCGAGGCCGTCAACGCCTGATTTCCGGGCCGTAACCTGCGAACGGCTGCCGATCTCGATACGATTCCGTCCGCAACACGAGTTGAGGGAGAGATCGTGCCTGCGGAAACCCACGTCGAACAGAGTCCAATTGGACGAGACGAAGTACTGAAGATCGTTCGCGATCGTTTGGCCGAGATTCTCGAGATCGAACCGGACGACATTCGGGAGGGCGATTCCTTCCAGGATGACCTCGACGCCGACTCGCTCGCGCTCATCGAACTCGTTGAAGCCATCGAAGAGGAGCTTGGCGAACGCTCCATCGGCTTCCGTATCGAGGACGACGATCTGGAAGATCTCAAGACGGTCCGCGACGCCGTTGACTACGTCGTCGGCCGACTTGGCTGACGGCACTCCTGCTTCCTACGAATCGCTCTACGGCGCACTCGGACACCGCTTCACGGACGTGGGGCTGCTTCAACTCGCACTCACGCACCGTTCCTGGTGCGCAGAGAACGACGGAAGCATGTCGAACGAACGCCTCGAATTTCTCGGCGATGCCGTGCTCGGTCTTGCCATCACGGACTCGCTCTACCTGAACGAACCGGACCAGGCCGAAGGCGACCTCGCCAAAGCCCGGGCCGAGGTGGTCAGCGCCGAGAGCCTGGCGCAACTGGCCCGCAGCCTCGATCTCGGACCGTTGCTTCGACTCGGCCGAGGCGAGGAAATGTCGGCCGGTCGCCAGAAGAACAGCATTCTCGCCGACGCCATGGAAGCGGTGATCGGCGCCATGTACCTCGACGGTGGATGGGTGGTCGCCAAACAGGTGGTGGATTCGCTCCTGGGTGATCTCACGCTCGAAGCCCAGGTCGAACCCGGCGTCCGGGACTACAAGACCCGGTTGCAGGAACGTGCGGCAGAAATGGGATGGGCGGCACCCGTCTACTCCGTCACCGCCCACGGGCCCGACCACGGACGTCGGTTCCAGGCGGCCGTGCAGGTCGGCGACCTCGACGGCGCCGGTGAAGGAACCTCAAAGAAGCAGGCACAGCAGGCGGCGGCCGCCGATGCCCTCAACAAGATCGCGGCCCGAGTGGTCACCGAAACCCAAGCATCCACCATGGTGGAGAATGCCGACGCCGTCCGCGTCGGCGAAGGAGCACCGACATGAAAGCCGAACTTCCGGAGCTCGAACTGGTCAAACGCGACCTCGAACGAGAGATCGCCGGCCGAAAGATCAAGGACGTGGCTGCCGCCGGCATGTCCGTGCTGCCCCGCTACAACAACCGCAAGGCATTCGCGTCACAGCTCGACGGGGTGAAGATCAACGCCGTCATCCGTCAGGGTCACCACCTCATCTTCCCGCTCGACAGCGATGACATCCTCGTGATCCGCGCCGGTGACGGCCAGTTCCGTCGCAACGCGAACAAGGACAAGGAAGAGCCCGGCACCGAGCTCACCATCACGTTCACCCAGGGCGGCCAGCTGCGCTTCATCGACCCCGAGGGCACGGGCGAAGCCGCCGTCGTGGCCAAGGAAGAGGTGATGGCCGAGTTCCCGGATCTCAACGACCCGGCCATCGATCCGATCGAAACGCCGCTGTCGTGGCTCGCGTTCCGCGACCTCATCGAGTCCCACCCCACCTCGCTCAAGGGCCTCCTGACGGACGGCAAGGCACTGGTCAGCATCGGCGGCATCTACGCCGACGAAGTCCTGTTCGACTCGGGCCTCCGGTACGACCGTCAGAGCACGTCGCTGTCCACCCAGGAAGTGCGTCGCCTCTACCGGTCGCTCGTCGAAACGCTGCACAACGTCATCAAATACCGCGGCACGACGCTCGAGGACCGCCCGTGGGCCGACGTGTTCGGCGAGCCCGGAATCTTCGACCAGCACCTGCAGGTCTACGGCAAGGCCGGAGAACTCAGCCCCCGATCCCGAAGCCCCATCCAGCGGGCGAAGTTCGGCGGCGAGTGGACCTACTTCTGCGAAACCCAAGTCTGAGAGAGCTCGGGTTGGGGCCCCGCAGTGATGCGGAGTGCGCTCTCGCCTCCAGCTGCGCTTCGCTTGCAACGTCGGCTTCGAACGAAGTCCGCATCACCGCTCCTCCTCAGATCCCCCTGGGTTTCGCCTCCTCGCGCGCGAAGGGCTCTGACCCCCAAATGGACCTTTCGTTCGCGTGTTTTTGACCAGCCGGGACGAGTTTCGGCGGCCTGCCGCCGAACACTCGTGGAGTGAGCGCAGCGAACGGCGCCGAGTTACATCTTTGTAGTTCTGCTTGGTACCATCGTTCTTCGGGCGGTTGCCCGCGGTGATCCAGGAGTCTCGGTGTATCTCAAAACGCTCACGATGAAGGGCTTCAAGTCCTTCGCCGACAACGTGTCGCTGGACCTCGAACCGGGGGTCACGGTCGTCGTCGGGCCGAACGGCAGCGGCAAGTCGAACGTGGTTGACGCCATCGCCTGGGTGCTCGGCGCCCAGGCACCCAAGTCCGTCCGCTCGCAGAAGATGGACGACGTCATCTTCGCCGGAACCGCCAAGCGTCCTGCGCTCGGTCGAGCCGAAGTCTCGCTCGTCATCGACAACTCCGACGGCATCCTCCCCACCGAGTTCAACGAACTCCAGATCACCCGCACGCTGTTCCGCTCCGGCGATTCCGAATACTCGATGAACGGCGTTCCCTGTCGGCTCATGGACATCCAGGAGATGCTGTCGGACTCCGGCGTCGGCCGAACCCAGCACGTCATCATCTCGCAGGGCCAGATCGACGCCGTACTCAACGCTCGCCCCGAAGACCGCCGCCTCATCATCGAAGAGGCCGCCGGCGTGCTCAAGTTCCGCAAGCGCCGCGAGAAGGCGCAGCGTCGCCTGGTGGCCACCGAAGCCAATCTCACCCGAATCCAGGACCTGCTCCGGGAAGTTCGACGGCAGCTGCGCCCGCTCGAGAAGCAGGCCGACGCCGCCCGACGTCACGGCGACGTCGTGGCCGAACTCCATGCCTGCCAGCTCTACCTGGCCGGTCGGCAGGTCAACGCCCTGCGAACCAAGATGCAGACGCACGCGCAGAGCCGCAACGAGTTCGGCACCCGCAACAACGAACTGCGCAGCCTCCTCGCAAAGCTCGACACCGACATCATCTCTGTCGAGAGCGATCTCTCGGCTCAGGGCGCCGTCGACCTCGGCGATGCGCTCGCCCGACTCGAAGGATTGAGCCAGCGCGCCCGCGGCGCCGATGAACTGCTCACCGAGCGGCTGCGCTCGATCGCCAAGGAGCGTCAGGCCACCATCGACGGCGACGTGCTCTCCTCGCTGCGTGATGAAGCATCGCAGCTCCAGCGTCAGCTCTCCGATGCAGACGCCTCCTTCGAAGGACTTGCACCTGAGTTCGAGGAACTCGGCCGCGTCGAAGCCAGCCTCGCCGAAGATCGGGAGCTGTTCGAGCTCGCGCTCGCCGCCGCATCCGACGACGGGAACGAAGCGGCTGCCGCCGGTCGGGCCGCCGAGGTGCGCGGTGAACTGGTGGCGCTGCGCTCATCGATCGAGAGCGCCACTCGCGAACTCGCCGGAATCGGCGATCGAGCCGACTCGCTCGACGCTCGCCGCGAGGAACTCAACACCCGTACGGCGACCGAGCGCGAGAAGCTCGACATCGCAGTCGCCCGCGAGACCGAGCTCGTGGTCACCGCCGACGAGGCGAAGTCCGCCCACGCCGCAGCGCAGGAGACGATGGCGGCTCTGCGCGACGAGCGTTCCGAAGCCGAAGCCGAATTCCGATCGGCGCAAGCCCGGTCCAAGGCACTCGCCGAAGCCCTCGATTCCGCCCGCTCGGCTGCGGGCGCCGACGCCCTCGCCGACATGGACGGCCTCGTCGGAACCATTCTCGACGTCGTCGCCATCGAGCCCGGTTGGGAAGATGCGGTCGAGGCCGCGTTGGGCAGCGTGCTCTCCGCTGTTGTCGTCGAAAGCCCGGAACGGGCCCGAGAGGCGCTCGAGCGCTTCGAGTCCGGCCCCGGCGCCGGCGCCGTGCTCGCACTCGGGGGAGCGGCGCCAATGCCGTTCACTCCCGGCCCGGACTCCATCCTGCAGCACGTCTCCTCGGATCGTGCCGAGGTCTCCGAACTGCTCCAGCGCCTTCTGGCCGACGTCGACGTCGTGCCCGGCGATTGGCGTGCCGCCCTCGACCTGTCGCTCGCCTCGGCCGGCCGCGTGGTCGTCACCCGCCGTGGCGACCGCATCGGTGGGGGCGTGTGGCGCATCGGCTCGTCCACGGTCGGTGCCACCAAGGCCGCCCTCGACGAAGCGCAGGCCGCGCTGGATGCCGCCAAGGCCCACCGTGAAGACTGCGATCACCGCCTCGAGGTGCTCAAGGCCGAACTCCAGCAGCTGAAGGCAGCCGACGCGCTCGCTTCCGCCGACCTGGACCGAAACGACGCCGACCTCACGTCGACGACCGAAGCTCTCCACCAGATCGAGGCGCAGGTCCGGCAGATCGACATCGAGCAGGACGCGTTCGTCTCGCAGCGGTCCGAGCTGGAACAGCGACTCAACCGCGAATCCGGTCGCGCCGACGAGCTCGAAGGCCTGTTGCCCGGACTCGAGTCCGCTGAGGTGGCCAGCGCCGAACGTGGCCGAGAGCTCGAAGCGACCCGAAGCGCCCTGGCGCAACGGAACTCCGGCCTGCGAGACCAGCGCACGGCGCTCGAGGTCAAGCAGGCGGCGATCGAGGAGCGACGGGGCGTGCTGCGCCGCCGACTCGGCGACGTGCAGGATCGGCTCGAACGCCTCGCCGTCGAAGAGACCGAAGCCGAGAACCGCCGGGTCGTGCTCGACCGCACCGAGCAGCTCACCGACCGCCTCCAGGTGATGCTCGGCACGACGGCACGCGAGCTCGACGTTCATCTCGAGGCTCGGCGCGAAGAGCGCCGCAAGCAGTCCGCCATCGTACGCGACCTGACCGAACACCTCGACGGTCTCCGCAAGCAGCGGACCGATGCCGAGACCGAACTTCGTGAGCTCGGCGAACGCATGAGTCGCGTCGACATCGAGGAGGCCGAGACCAAGCTTCGCCTCGAGACAACCACCGAGATGCTGCGCCGCGATCTCGACATCGATCCCGAAGGCGCGCTGCAGGCGCCGCATCCGGAACTCCCCGACAACGTCACGCCGGCGGCTCGGGCACGCGAACTTGAGCGTGACCTCAAGCTGATGGGGCCGATCAACCCGCTGGCGCTGCAGGAATTCGAAGCGCTGCAGGAACGTCACGAATTCCTCCAGGGCCAGCTCGACGACATCCGATCGAGCCGACGAGAACTCAACAAGGTCATCAAGGCGATCGACGAAGAGATCGTGACCGTCTTCGCGTCGGCCTACGCCGATGTCGCCGACAACTTCACCACGTTGTTCGAGCGCCTGTTCCCCGGCGGCAAGGGATCGCTCAAACTGACCCAGCCCGACAACCTGCTCGAGACCGGCATCGAGGTCAGCGCGAAGCCGTCCGGCAAGAACGTCAAGAAGCTCTCGCTCCTCTCCGGCGGCGAACGCTCCCTGACGGCACTGGCGTTCCTCTTCGCCGTGTTCCGCAGCCGCCCATCGCCGTTCTACGTGATGGACGAGGTCGAAGCGGCGCTCGACGACGTCAACCTGCACCGTTTCCTCGGTCTCGTCGAAGAGTTCCGGGCTGAAGCGCAGCTCGTCATCGTCAGCCATCAGAAGCGCACCATGGAGTCCGCCGACTCGCTCTACGGCGTCACGATGGAGCCGGGCGGTTCGAGCCGGGTCGTCAGCGAACGGAGTGAGGTCGAACGCAAGTTCGGCAGCGGACCCAAGCGTGACGAGGCGCTCGCCGGGGTGAACCTTCCGAACTGACCGAGGTGGCTCGTGGCGGACGCGCCCCAGCCACGGGGGACGGCACTGGTAACTTCGGATCCCGATGAGAATTCTCGTGGTGGATGACGAAGTCGATCTGGCAGAGGCGGTGGCGACCGGCCTCCGTCGGGAGGGGTATGCGGTCGATGTGGCCCACGGTGGCGCGGATGCGCTCGAACGGGCCAGCCTGCAGCCGTATGACCTGGTCTGCCTCGATCTGACCATGCCCGACGTGGACGGCCTCGAGGTGTGCGCGAGCCTGCGGGAGAATCCGCCGGAGGGCGGATCGCCCCGCATCCTGATGCTCACAGCCCGCGACGCGGTCGACGATCGAATCCTGGGGTTGGACTCGGGGGCTGACGACTACATGATCAAGCCCTTCGCCTTCGGCGAGCTGGCTGCTCGGGTTCGGGTGCTGCTGCGCCGGGACCGGGATCAGGAGTCCTCGGTGTTGTCGGTGGGCGAGCTTTCGCTCGACACGGCCCGACATGTGGCCAGCCACGCCGGCCGTCATCTGGATCTGACGCCGAAGGAGTTTGCGCTGCTGCGCTACTTCATGACCCATGCGGGCAAGGTGCTCAGCCAGGAACATCTCCTGGAACATGTCTGGGACGAGAACGCCGACCCGTTCACCAACACGGTTCGTGTCACGGTGGGAACGCTGCGTCGCAAGCTCCAGGCCGGTGAGGAAGAGCCGGTCATCGAAACCGTCATCGGGAGCGGATATCGGCTGATCGAGCCCCTGGACGCCGCATGAGGCTGCCGGGACGCCCGGATCCGGGGTCGATCACGGGGGAGTTCCGCCCGCCGGAGGTGACCGCAGCGCAGGAGGGGCCGGTTCGTCGGCCGATGAGCGTCGGTGCGAACACCGACCGGTTCCTGCCGGCGTGGGTCGGTTCGATTCGTTTCCGTCTGGCGCTGCTGTACAGCGTGCTGCTCTTCGGTCTTGCGGCGATCGTGATCGGTGGCATCTACGCCGGTATTTCCCGGTCGATCGGAGGCACGCTGATGGACGACCCGTCGATGGACGTCGTGCTCGAGACGGCTCGGGGCGACCAGCTCATCGTGTCGCAGCTGGAGGACTTCGAGGCCGAGGTGGACCGCCAGGCGTTGGAGGACCTGCGCCGCTACTCGTTCGGTGCGTTGGCGCTGCTCTTTGCCGCGAGCATGGCGGTCGGCTGGTATGTGGCCGGCATCGTGCTGCGGCCGATCGAGCGAATCACGAACGTCGCTCGTTCGATCAACGCGACCGACCTCAACCGTCGCATCAACCTGTCGGGTCCTGACGACGAGCTCGGCCAGCTGGCGGACACGTTTGACGACATGTTGGACCGGCTGTCGAACGCGTTCGATGCGCAGACTCGGTTCATCCACGAAGCGTCTCATGAGCTGCGGAACCCGCTCGCCGTGATCCGAACGAACCTCGATGTGGCGTTGGGGGACCCCGATGCCAGCGCGGATGATCTGCGGCGAACCGGCGTGATCGTCGGCCGGTCGGCCGAACGGATGACGACGCTGGTCGACGACTTGTTGGATCATGCCCGTCAGGAAGCCTTGACGGAGCGGGTCGAGGTGGTCGACCTGAGTCAGGTGGTGCGGACCACGGGCGAGGACTTCGGCGTGCCGGCGGAAGCCGACGCCGTGCAACTGTCGGTCTCGGCCGAGGAGAACCTGCTGGTCGAGGGTGACCCGGTGGCGCTGCGGCGAGCGTTGGCGAACCTGCTCGCAAACGCGATTCGGCTTGCACCTGCCGGCACGACGATCTCGGTTCGGGCCGGCCGAATCGAGGACTGGGTCTGGATGGGCGTGCAGGATCAGGGCCCGGGATTGTCCGAGGCCGACCAGCAGAGTGTGTTCCGCCGGTTCTGGCGTGGCGACAACACCCAAACGGTCCGCAAGGACGGCCGCAGCGGCCTCGGCCTCGCCATCGTCAAACAGATTGCCGAATCCCACGGCGGAACCGTGAGAGTCGAATCCGAACTAGGAGAAGGTGCCACCTTCGTAATCTGGCTCCCAACAGTAAGCCTGCCAGCAAAAATGGAAATGCAAGAACAGCGGTAGACAGGGCTGGGTTGGGGAACAGGAACGACGAGTTTTCGGAGCGAAGCGGAGAAAATCTCGGGAAGTGAGCGAGGCCCCTGGGCCGAGGGAACGACGCTTACAGCGGCTTTACACGGGTGCTTTTACATTGACTCTCGTACTGCCGGGCTGGCGGGGACTCTCTCCCCTCCGCCCCTCCAGTTCGGCACAACGTGGGTTAGGCACCCGGTGGTTCTGTCCGTCCTCCGCCGGGTGCCGATGCCCATCGGCCGGATCCGGCTCGGAGCCGTCGTGGGATCCGAGCCGGCTCGGTCGGCCGTGGGCGCGGCGTTGTGGCCTCCGCTCCGTATCCTGAGGCCTGCTATGGAACTTCTGATCGTGATTCTTGTCGTGCTCGCCGTGTTGTTGGTGGGCGGGTTTTTCTTCCTTCGTAACGGCCGTTCCACTCACGCTCCGACGATCGAGCCGTCGGCGCTCGATTCGCGCGATGCCGAGTTGGAGCAGATCGATCTCGGCTCGGGTGACCTCGATGCCGATGGTGTGCTCGTCGATCGGACGGTCGATGAGGCTGCGGCCGAGCTGGATGTCGACGAACCGATGGAGGAGCCGGAGCCGGAACCGGCGACGTTCCGCGATCGTCTCGGCCGGGCGCGGTCGGCGATGGCCGGCTATCTCGGTTCGGTCATTTCCCGCGGTGATGCGAATGCGGAGACGTGGGAGGAGTTGGAGGAGGCGCTCGTCCGTGCGGACGTCGGTGTGGCGGCAACGATGGAGATCCTCGAGACGGTTCGGAACCGAGCCCAGGAGGAGAACATCAAGGACGGTGCGGCGATCATCGAATTGGTCAAGGACGAGATGAAGACTCGTCTGGGCGGTCAGGACATTTCGTTGGCGGAAGGCGGAGACCCGTCGGTGTGGTTGTTCGTCGGCGTGAACGGCGTGGGCAAGACCACGACGATCGGCAAGATCGCCACGCGTGAGGTCGCGGCCGGCAAGAACCTCGTGCTTGCGGCCGGAGACACGTTCCGCGCTGCAGCCGCCGAGCAGTTGACGATGTGGGGCGACCGATCCGGCGCCCACGTGGTGCGTGGCGCCGAAGGCGGTGACCCATCGTCGGTGATCTTCGATGCGGTCGAACATGCCGCCGCGGCCGGAGCCGACGTGGTGCTGGCCGACACGGCCGGACGTCTCCACACGAAGACGAACCTGATGAACGAATTGTCGAAGGTGCGTCGTGTGGCCGAGAAGGGTGCGGGCACCGTCACGGAGACGCTGCTCGTGATCGACGCAACGACCGGCCAGAACGGTCTGGTGCAGGCGCGTGAATTCACTCAGGCCGCGGATCTGACTGGCGTGGTGCTGACCAAGCTCGACGGTTCGGCGAAGGGCGGCATCGTTGTCGCGGTACAGAACGAGCTCGGCATTCCGGTGAAGCTGGTCGGCCTGGGCGAGGGCCCGCACGATCTGATTCCGTTCGATGCCGACGAGTTCGTCGACGCATTGTTCTCCTAGCGAGGCTCGGTCGGTTTGCCAGTGGGATCTGGCAAACTGGAACGCGGCCCACGCGGCCACCAACACGCAAACAGAGAAGGTCCAGCCGCCCCGAACAGGCCCCCACACCGGCCCGGGCATCCCGACCGAACAACCCACCA
>CALBVR010000313.1 GCA_937969565.1 uncultured Acidimicrobiales bacterium
CAGATCGCCACCGACCTCGTCGAGACCGGCACGACCGAGAACGAACCGTGGCTCGGCATCACCCTCACTCCGTTCCTCAGCGAAGAAGTGCAGGAGCAGCGCGGCGTTCGTGGCGGCGTGCTCATCACCCGGGTGTGGAGCGAAACGCCGGCCGCACGAGCCGGCCTCGCCGCCGGCGACATCATCATCGGCATCGACTCGGTCAACGTCGTCGAACGCTCCGATCTGCAAACGGCGCTCAGCTACACGTCTCCCGGCCAGGAGGTCGAGATTCGGTACGTCCGCCGTCCACTCCTCGAGGGTCCGGACGCAACCGATGCGGATGCCGACTACCTGGAACTCGGTCAGGTGACCACGCTCACGCTCGGCGCCCAACCCAAGCGCTGACCGGACGCGTCGTTCAGCGAGACCGACGCCAGAACCAACGCAGCAGAGCGATGAGTCCGAGGCCGCTCAGCCCGACGAGCGCCCCGGCGGCGCCCATGGCCAGCTCCTGGCGCCGCTTGGACGTGATGCCGTCGAAGCGACTCGGCCGATGCCCGGCCACGTACGCCTCTTCGTTGGAGAACTCCGGCTCCCAACCGAGCGCCCGGAGACGATCGTTCGCCACGACCCAAGGATGCTGAAGGTATGGGGTCAGACCCGGATGGGTCGTCGCCCCCATGCGCCTCCGTCCCTCTGCCACCACGGCCACCACGAAGCCGGGCACCCGCAGCGGCGTCTCCGGGGTGCCGCGAAGCGCCGCCACCTCGTTGGGACGCAACCACCCGTCCGGGGCCACGTTGAACACACCGTCGTGACGGCCGACCACCACGGTCTCCACCGCCGTGGCGAAGTCCTCGGCATGGAGGAACTGCGCCGGCGCCTCGCCCTCAGCGTTGCGGAGCGCCGCCGTGTCACGAAGCAGATTCGCGAGGCCGTTCTCGCGTCCTCGGGCCAGCGTGGTCGCCGCCCGAAGCACGGTCAGAGCGCCACCGGTGTCGTCCTGCCAGGCCGCACCCATCTGCTCGAGTTCGGTGCGAACAACGCCAAAGCGAAACTCGGGGTTGGGACGGACCGGCGCCGCCTCGGTGATCGGGAGCGGATTGTCGGCCCAAGCCCCGTAGACCATCGCCGACGACGCCAGGACGAGGTGGGCGGCGCCCGCATCCGCAGCGGCGGAGACGATGCGGTCGGCCATCGCCACATCGTTGCGAGCCGCACCCTGCTCACCGGCGAACCCAGTCGGGGACGTTGCGAGGTGCACGATCGTGTCGCCGTCGCGAAGGACCTCGCCGAGGTCGTCACCCAGCAGGTCGAAGGCGGTCACGCCGAAGCTGACCGAACGGTCGAGCCCGACGAGCTCGGTGACCGCCGGGTTGGCGGCGAGACGATCGGCGACGTGGCGCCCGACGGCACCACTCGCTCCCGTGACCACGACTCGCATTCGATCTCCCGTGCTCGTGGGTCGCTCCCGCATCGAACAACTCCGCCTCTACGATGCACGGTGTGAGCGATTCCGGTCCATTCGACGACGACGACCTCCCCGAGGGCTTCGACTTCTCCAACCTGTTCGGCGGCGCGGGCGGCGATCCAAACGCCATGATGGCGTCCTTCATGTCGCTGTTCAGCGGCGGCATGCCCGGTGCCGGCGGAGGCCTCGATCAGGCCACACAGCTGGCGGTCGCCATCGCGTCCGGTGGACAAACGGAACCGAACGTCGATCCGACCGTACGCATGGCGCTCGAACAGCTCGCCCGTGTCGCAGAACTCCAGATCGCCCAGGCCACCGGGCTACGCACAGGCACCAGCGGTCCGGTCTCCATTGCCCCCGTCACGCGGGGCGAGTGGGTGAAGCGCTCCATGCAGGCCTACAAGCCCCTGTTGGAACAGCTGGCAGCCGCCATGGCCACTCCGGCCGTCGACGATGAGCTCGGCAGCGATCCGCAAATGGCGATGTTCCAGCAGCTCTTCTCGTCGCTGCGCCCGATGATGGTGAACATGACGACCGGTTCGATGGTCGGTCATCTCGGGTCGAAGGCGCTCGGCACCTACGATCTTCCGCTCCCCCGGCCCGGGTCCGACGAACTCCTCGTCGTCGTCCCGAACCTCGATGCCTTCGGCGAGGAATGGAGCCTCGAGAGCAACGGTCTGCAGATGTGGATCGCGCTGAGCGAGGTCGCTCACCATGCCGTCCTGAGCGTGCCCCACGTCGCCCAGCGCATCAGTGCGCTGCTCGGCCGCTACACCAACGCCTTCCGCAACGACCCGTCCGCGCTCACGGACTCGCTCTCTGGATTCGACTTCAACCCCACAGGGGACTTCGCAGAGATGCAGGAGCAGCTCCAGTCGATGCTCGGCGATCCCTCGGCCCTCCTCGGTGCGATGCGATCACCGGAACAAGAGGCCCTTCTCCCGGAGATTGCGGTGCTCATGGCCGCAATCGTCGGCTATGTCGATCACGTGATGGACCAGGTGGGTTCCACCCTCATCACCGACTACGGCCAGCTGACCGAAGCGCTCCGGCGTCGTCGTGTCACTGCGTCCGAGTCGGATCGGTTCGTTGAGCGGCTGCTCGGTCTGGAGCTCACGCAGGACGTGTACGACCGGGGCCGAGCCTTCGCGGACGGCGTGTTCGAGCGGGCGGGAAGCGCCGGCCTGAACCGACTGTGGGACTCCGAAGAGAGTCTGCCAACATCGAACGAGTTGGACGCTCCCGGGCTCTGGTTGGCCCGCATGGACATCGACTTCGAGATGGAGATCGACCCGTCAGAGTTCGATCTGTCCGAACTGGATGATCCCGGTCCGGCGGACGAAGCCGACGACAACGACTGACGCCGCGGGCGAACCCCCGTGTTTCAATCCCAGAGTCGGAACTGGCCCTCGTCGGTCGGTTCCGTCGGGAACTCGGTGGTGGCGTCCAGGTCCGGTTCTGGTGGAGCAACCCACACGCCATCGCCTGACGACACCTGCGGCTCGGCCGGGACGCCCCAGTCGATGAGGTCCGGACGCACCGACGGCTCATTCGGCGCCGGATTCACAGCCGGCGGACGTTCGGCGACCACGGTCGGGTCGACGGCTGCTGCCGGCGGGACGGCCGGCGTCGTTCCCGACTGTCCCTTCATTCGATTGCGGAGTGGCTGCATCCGATCGCCGAGTGAGCCGAACGCGAGCCGCCCGGAGACCACACCCTCGGGCACCCGATCACGCAGCGCCTCGCGCACACGGGACGACTTCTGCACCCGGTCGGTGCGTCGACCCAGGTCGTACGACGCCGCTGCGAACGCGGCGGCGAGCCCGACGAGGAGCGCGCCGGGACGAATGCCGAGCGGGATGATCACCGGGATGAAGGCGCCCAGGGCCCACATCATCTGGAACCGACCTTCGAACTTTGCGAAGACTCGACCATGGTTCGCTCGGGGAGCGTCGCGCTGCACCAACGCGTCGAAGCCGAGCTTGCCGAGACCACCGGTGATGCCAACACCGAAGGCGAGCAACGCGGTTCCGCTGATGCCTCCGCCCCAGGCGCCGAGAAAGGCCATGGCAGAGACGGCGACGAGGGCGCCGAGCACGATGCGTTCCTCCGGTACCGCCTGACGGATGCGCGGGGCGTACTTGGCGCCGAGGAATGCGCCCACGCCGGCGGCGAGGCCGGCGGCGCCGAAGTGCCAGTTGGGCGGGCCGGGTGTGCCGAGTGCGTCGATGCCACCGTTGCGTTCGGCGAAAACGGCCCCGATACCGGCTCCGGTGCCCGACATGTCGATCCCGTCCTCGCCGGCGCGCAGATGGAATGCGAGCAGGAATGTGGTGAAGCCGACGATGCTCTTGAGCACGCCGACCGCGGTGGCCGCAAGCACGATGTTGGCGCCACGCACCTCGAGCTTCTCGGTTGCGTCGGCCGGCTCGGCGGCAACCTGGACCTGCGGCAGCTGGGTGGCCATGACGGCGGCACCGAGGAAGACGACGACGGCGAACCCGGGGGCGGCGCCGCCACCGATCGCCCAGACGAGCGCTGCGCCGATGGCGCCGCCGAAGACGCCAGCGAACGCGCTGAGCAGGGAGAGTTTCGAATTCGCCTCGATGAGCTCTTCCTCGCGCGGGCAGACGGCCGGCACGAGCGCGGTCTTCGACACCACGTACGCCTTCTGCAGCACCAGCATGGCGAACGCCTCGGGGAAGAGCAGGAGGCTGTCGATGTGGCGCACCATGAAGAAAGCCACGACGGCCCGGGCGGCGGCCGAACCGATGATCATGCCCCGACGACCGCCCTTCGCCCGGTCGATCACCGGACCGAGCAACGGCGTGACGACGGCGAACGGTGCGATGGTGAGGACCAGATAGAGGGCGACACGCCAACGCGCGTCGGAGGGATCGATCGAGAAGAAGATGGACCCGGCGAGCGCCACGGCGATGAGCCCGTCGCCCATCGCAGAGAGGGCATGGACCCGGGCGAGGCGGGTGAACGGCGTCAACCGAAGTCCGTTGCCGAGACCCGACACGGCTCGTTCGGCTCGGGGCGCCACGGGGTCACTGCTGCGCGGTGCTCGCAGTTCGTCCCAGCCTTCGGATGAAGTCATCACGTCTGATCATACGTACGGCGAGCGACATCGTTGGGCACGGCATCATCTCTCGCCAAGAATTCACCCTGGGGACAGCCCCACCCTGCCGTGGGGGCCATCCTCCGTGACCGAAATCGCCCCGGTCGACCGCCCGCCGACCGGTACGATCGGAGGTGTAACCGAGCGCCAGGAGGCCCCATGAGCCCCAACTCGCTGATCCTTGCCGATGCGCTTCTCCCGGCCCGGAATCAGATGGCGCTCTCCCTTGGAGCACACATCGTCCTCGCCTGTTTCGGCATGGCGATGCCGGCCATGATCTTCGTGCTGCACCGCCGGGGGCTGCGGGGCGACGACGTTGCGCTCGAGCTCGCGAAACGATGGTCGAAGGTGTCGGGCGTGCTGTTCGCCATCGGTGCCGTGTCCGGCACGATCCTGTCGTTCGAAATGGGGTTGCTCTGGCCAGGGCTGATGGAGCAGTACGGCGAGGTGATCGGCCTCGCATTCGCCCTGGAGGGCGTGTCGTTCTTCGTCGAGGCCATCTTCCTCGGCATCTACGTCTACGGCTGGGGGCGTCTGCCGGGGCGAGCCCACATCCTCATGTTGGTCCCGATGATCATCTCCGGAATCGCCGGGTCGTTCTTCATCGTCTCGGTCAACGCCTGGATGAACGCACCCACCGGATTCACGGAAGTGGATGGCGTCGTCGTCGACGTGGACCCCATTCGGGCGATCTTCAACGACGCCGTACTGCTGCAATTCCTGCACATGTTCCTCGCCGCCTACATGGTTGCCGGTTTCTGCATCGCCACGATCTACGCGGTCGGGCTGTTGAAGGGCCGAAACGACCGACATCATCGGCTCGGCTTCCTGGTGCCGTTGGCCTTCGTGGCCATCGCCACCCCGCTCCAGCCGGTCGTCGGCCACTTCGCCGGTCAGCGCATCGCCGACGACCAGCCGATCAAGCTCGCCGCCATCGAGGGCCTTGCCGAGACGGAAGAGCGGGTCCCCACGGTGCTCGGTGGCGTCTTCATCGACGGCGAGTTGGTCGGCGAGATCGAGGTGCCGATCGAGGGGCTCGGATCGTTCCTCGCCCAGAACTCGTTCGATGCGGAGATCATCGGCCTCGATGCCGTCCCGGAGGATGAACGACCGCCGGTCAACATCGTGCGTTTCTCCTTCCAGATCATGGTCGGTATCGGCACGGCGCTGGTTGGGCTGATCGCGTGGTCGGCATGGGGTTGGTTCCGCAACCGCGACGAGTTCTTCACCAACACGTGGCGTCTTCGTGCCTTCGTGCTTGCCGGGCCGGCGGCAATCGTGGCGATGGAAACCGGGTGGATCACCACCGAGGTCGGCCGCCAGCCATGGATCGTCCACGGCCTGATGCGAACCGAAGACGCGGTGACCGACGGCAACTGGGTGTGGTGGACGCTGATCGCGATGATCATCGTGTACGCCGGGCTGGGGCTGGCCGGCGGTGCCGTCCTCCGGTCGATGACGCGTCGTTGGGCGGCCGGCGAGCACGACCTCGCCTCGCCGTACGGGCCGAGCATGGACGAGCTGGAGGCGAGTCGGGGCGACCGGTCGGAGGTGCCCGCATGAGCGAAGCCGTCGCCGCCATCATGTTCGCTGCGGTCATCCTCTACGCCGTGTTCGCCGGAGCCGACTTCGGAAGCGGCACGTGGGATCTCGTGGCCGGCAACGCCCGTCGTGGTGCCGCCACCCGCCGGCTGATCGACCGGGCCATCGGTCCCGTCTGGGAAGCCCACCACGTGTGGCTCATCTTCATCCTCGTGTTCCTGTGGACCGGGTTCCCCGGCCCGTTCGGCACGATCATGCGGGAGCTTGCCATCCCGTTCTGGCTCGTGGGCCTCGGCATCGTGCTGCGAGGTTCAGGGTTTGCGTTCCGCAAGTACGCGCCGGACATCGGCTGGGCCCGGGTGGCGGGCTCGACGTTCGCGCTGTCATCGGTCGTGACGCCGTTCTTCCTGGGGACGATCGCCGGAGCCATCGCGTCCGGACGGGTCGGCACCGGGGCGGAAGGCGTCGTGTGGATGTCGCCCACCTCGTGGATCGGTGGTGTGCTGGCCGTGCTGACGACGACGTTCCTCGCCGGCGTGTTCCTGGCCGAGGAGGCCCGTCGTCATGGAGCCGACCCCGCGTTGATGGAGTCGTTGCGCAAACGGTCCATCGTGATGGGCGCGGTCACGGGCGTGGTGGCGTTGGCGGCGGTCGTGCCACTGCAAGCAGACGCTCCGACACTGGCCGACGGACTCACCGGGCGAGGTGCACCCCTCATCATCGCCTCGGCCCTCGGAGGCGCGATGACGTTGGTCTTGTTGCAGCAGGGCAAGCTTCGCTCGGCCCGCGTCGCCGCTGCGAGCGCGGTCGCTGCAGTGGTGGCCGGCTGGGGATTCGGTCAGTACCCGTGGGTGCTGGTGGACGCCGTGACGATCGAGGATGGCGCGGCGAACTCGACGACACTGGCCGGGTTGCTGATCGCGTCGGGTGTCGCCGCCGTCATCGTCGTACCGGCGCTGGTGCTGTTGTACCGGTTGGCCGATTCGAGCCAGCTCGGCTCGTCCCACTGAGCCGAGCCGACCCCGTGGTCACTTGAAGATGCGGGGTGCCTGCAGCTTGTCGTGGATGGCGTTGCAGGTGTCGCCGTCGAGGCGGAGGCCCTGCGCGACGGCGCCGAGGTACTGCGCCTCTCGCTGTGTGTCGAGCTTCATGCCGAGGAGCGAGAAGGCGTAGGCCTGCTGGGTGAGGTCGTTGGGGACGCTGTCGCAGAACGCTTCGAGGTCGAGGGGCGCCTGGAGCTCGCGACGCAGGAACGCCGCTTCGTGCTCGTCGATGTCGCCGAGTCGGCTGGTGATGGCGTCGATCTCGGACTGGTCGATCTGGCCGTCGGCCTTGGCGGCGTTGCACATGGCGCGGATGAGGATTTCTGCGTCTTCGTTGGCGGCTTGGCGCTGTTGATCGGAGACCGCCGGAGCGGAGGAGCCACCGCCGCCACCGAGCATCGAGCCGAGGATGGAACCGAGGCCGCCGCCGCTGCGGCCACCGCCGAGGAGCGATCCGGCGAGGCTGCCGAGGATGCTCATGCCGGCGCCGCTGCCGAGCAGGCTGCCGAGGAGGCCTCCGCCGGTGGCGTTGCCCCCGAGCATGGAGCCGAGCAGGTCGGCGGCGCCGCCACCTCCGCTGCTCGTGCCGCTGCGGCGATCATCGACGTTGCGGCTGCGATAGCCCTCAGGAACCTTGACCATGTTGTTGTCTCCATCTCCGCCGGTGTCGGGCGCCCACCGGGAACCCGGGGCTGCCAGCCCCTGCAACGTAGTCGCGCCCCACCCCATTCCGCCCAGGAACAATCACCCACCGCACCCACCCCACCACATTCGTACCTGGTACCGATGTGGTGGATTGCGCGCGGAGGGTGGGACGCCGCTCGGGACATGGGGGGAGTGCGGCCGCAACCGTTCCCCTGGAACCACAGATCTAGCGATTCGTACCTGGTACCGATGAGCGATTCGTACCTGGTACCGATGTGAGGGGTTGCGCGCGGTGGGTGGTGGTTGTGGCGAGGGCGAGGAGGAGGAAGACGACGCTGCCGCAGAGGGCGGCGGGGAGGCCGCCGACCAGGGCCAGCACTCCGGAGAGGAGCGTGCCCACCAGTCGGCCAGCGGCGTTCGCCGAGTAGTAGAAGCCCACGTCCATCGCCACGTCGTCCTCGCCCTGCGACAACGCCAGGATCAGGTACGAATGGATCGCCGAATTCACCGCGAACACCACCCCGTACAGCAGCAACCCGCCGACCACCGCGAACTCGACCGCCACATCCGCCACGACCATCACGGCAATCACCGCCGCCACACCCGTCAGAATCGACAACCAGCGGAACGAATCCACCCAGTCCCCCGACGCCACCAGCTTCGGCGCCAACGCCTGCACGACTCCGTAGCCGATCACCCACAGCGCAAGGAACGCGCCGACACCCTCGTAGCCCCAGCCGAGCTCGTCATCGAGGAACACCGGCAACGCCACGACAAACCAGATGTCGCGCGATCCGAAGAGGAAGAAGCGGGCCAACGACAGCCGATTGATCCCGTCCGACTTCGTCAAGATCGACCGCAATGGCGGCTTCTTCTTGGCCTGACCGATGTTCTCTGAGAGCAGCAGAAGGATCACGGCCAGAACCACTGCGAGCGCAACCGCCATCGACCGCAACGCCGACTCGTAGCCGAGCCGAGCGAGCAGCAGACCTCCAACGAAGAACCCGACACCCTTGAGTGCGTTCTTCGAACCGGTCAGCACCGCCACCCACCGGAAGAGGGTGCCCTCCTGTCCGTCGTCAGCGACGAACTTGACCGCCGCCTTGCTGCTCATCTTCGTCAGGTCCTTCGCCACTCCCGACAACGCCTGCGCACCCATCACGAAAATGACCGACGCGACTTCGCTCCAGTCCTCACCACGCAGCGACAGCAGCACGAGGGCGACGACCTGCAGCGCCAAGCCGAGGCGCAGGGTCAGGTTCAGGCCGGTACGTGCGCCGACCCAACCGCCGAGCAGGTTCGTCAGCACGCCGAACAGCTCGTACAGGAGGAAGAGGAACGCCAGCGAGACGGGGCTGTACCCCAGGTCGTGGAAGTGCAGCAGCACGAGCATGCGCAGCGCGCCGTCGGTGATCGTGAACGCCCAGTAGCCGGCCGTGACCAGGGCGTAGCTGCGGAGGTTCACGCCCTGGAGAGAGATTCGGCCACCCGGGAGGCCAGATCGGCCATCCGGAAGGCGTAGCCGTACTCGTTGTCGTACCAGATGAGTACCTTCACCATCCGGTCGTCGATGACCATGGTCGAGAGACCGTCGACGATGCCGGAGCGGGTGTCGTTTGTGTAGTCGGCGGAGACGAGCGGCCGCTCCTCGTACCCGAGAATTCCGGCGAGTTCCCCGTTTGCCGCGTCCCGGAACAGCCCGTTGATCTCCTCGGCGGTGACATCTCGTTCGAGCGTGAAGACGGCGTCCGTGAGCGATGCGTTCAGCAGCGGAACCCTGACAGCGACGCCGTTGAGCCGCCCGGTGAGCTCGGGGTAGATCATCGTGATTGCGGTGGCCGAGCCGGTGGAGGTGGGAATCAGCGAGTTCAGGGCCGAGCGGGCCCGGCGCAGATCCTTGTGGGGTGCGTCGACGACGACCTGCGTGTTGGTGACGTCGTGGATGGTGGTGATGGCACCCCGCTCGATGCCGACCTGCTCGTGCAACACCTTGACCACCGGGGCGAGGCAGTTGGTGGTGCACGAGGCGGCGGTGATGATGTGGTCTGTGGCCGGGTCGTAGAGATCGTCGTTGCAGCCCATGACGATGTTCAGCACGCCATCGCTCTTCACCGGTGCGGCCACGATCACCTTGGATGCTCCGCCCTGCAGGTGGGGGCTGAGTGTCTCCGTCGTGCGGAAGGCGCCGGAGCATTCGAGCACGATGTCGACATCGCCACCGGACCAGTCGATGGCCGCAGGCTCCGCCTCGTCGGAGAAGGCGACGGGCGATCCGTCGATGATCATCCGGCCGTCTTCGACCGCGACGGTGCCGTCGTAGCGTCCGTGGACGGTGTCGAACTCGAGCAGGTGTGCGGCCGTTTCGACGCCGCCCTTGGGCTCGTTCACATGGACGAGCTGCAGATCGTCGCGGCCCTGCAGACCGCGGACGACCAGCCGGCCGATCCGCCCGAATCCGTTGATGCCGATTCGCACCGTCATCGATGGCTCAGCGTTCCTCGTCGTCGTACTTGTAGCCCAAGCCTCGGATGGTCACGATGCGGACCGGGCTCTTCGGGTCGTCCTCGATGCGGCCGCGGAGGCGCTTGATGTGGACATCGAGTGTCTTCGTGTCGCCGACGTAGTCGGATCCCCAGATGCGGTCGATGAGGACGTCGCGGGTGAGTACTCGCCCGGCGTTCTCCATGAGCAGCGCAAGCAGTTCGAACTCCTTCAGCGGAAGCGACTGTTGCTCGCCGTCGACACTGACCTCGTGCCGGTCGATGTCCACGGCAACCGGTCCGACGATGATCGGTTCGGCCGGGCCGCCCGCTCCAGCGGCGACGGGCATCGCAGCGTTGGCTTCTTCGAACCGGCGCAGCACCGCACGCATCCGGGCGACGAGTTCGCGGAGTCGGTACGGCTTGGTGACGTAGTCGTCGGCGCCGACTTCCAGGCCGACGACGGTGTCGACTTCGGAGCCCTTTGCGGTGACCATGATGATCGGCACCTTGGACTTCATGCGGATGGCCCGGCACACGTCGATGCCGGACATCGTCGGGAGCATCACGTCGAGCAGCACGAGATCGGGGTCCAGCTCGTCGAAGCGGCGGAGGGCGTCGGCGCCATCGCTGGCAACCGACACGGCGAATCCTTCGCGGCCGAGGCCGATCGTGAGCGCCTCGGCGAAGCTCGCCTCGTCCTCCACGACCAGCACCGAATAGTCACTCATGGGCGACACCGCCTTCCGTCAGTTCGGATCCCTGCTCGATCGTGTCCCGGGGAAGGATGACGGTGAACGTTGAGCCGACCCCCTCTTGAGAGATGACTTCGACCCGGCCACCATGGTTGACGGTGACGTGGCGCACGATGGCGAGACCGAGGCCGGTCCCGCCGGATGTCGAGCTCCGACCGCGATCGACTCGATAGAAGCGCTCGAACACCCGGTGGTGGTCCTTTTGGGGAATGCCCACACCAGAGTCCACGACGGCGACCGCGACCTCTGCACCATGACTCACCATTCGGCAGGCGACGTCGCCACCTTCGTCGGTGTACTTCACGGCGTTCTCGAGCAGGTTCGTGAGCGCCGAGACGAGCTGGCCGTGATCGCCGCGGACGTGGATCGGCGCAGCATCGATGTCGACGGCGACCGAGATGTTCTTGTGTTTCGCCGCTTCCCGAACAGCTGCGACGGATTCGCCGATGATGCCGCCGAGCTCGATCGGTTCGACGCGGTCGCCAACGCCTCCTTCGATCCGGCTGAGGTCGAGCAGGTCGTCGATCAGACGAGCGAGTCGGGCGGTCTCGTCCTGAATGCGCCCGAGGAAGCGCTGGATGATCTCGGGATCGTCCTCGCCTTCCAGGGTTTCGGCGAGCAGGCTCAAGGCGCCGACGGGCGTGCGGAGCTCGTGGCTGACGTTGGCGACGAAGTCTCGCCGGACGGAATCGATCCGATGTTGTTCGGTCACGTCATCCACGAGTGCGATGGCGCCGATGAGCTCGCCCTCGATGATGAGCGGGCTGCCGACGATGAAGAGGATCCGCTCAGGCGGGCCGTGCAGCCGCAGCTCCTCGTCGGTCGTCTCCCCGTTCAGGGCGTCTTTGAGCCGGGCTTGGATGGCGGCTTCGACCAACGCGTCACCGTGACGACCCCCGGCGAAGGGGCCGGCGACCCGGTTCCGAAGCACGATCTGTCCGCCGGCATCAGCCACGACTGCACCGGTGGGCATTTCGTCCATGGCGGCGGCGAGCTGATCGAACGAGACGTCGGACGGGACCGAAGGATGCATGACCCGCGATTGCAGGCGGTCCAGTCCCTGTTCGACGGAGCTCGGCGCCAAGCCGTCATCGCCGCTGAAGCGGAGCAGTTGGATGACGCGCTCGAGATGTTCGGCTCGCTTGCGCAGACCGACCGCGGTGACCGCCACCAGCGCAAGCGCCAGGATCACCGTGGTGAAGAGGAGCATGGTCAGCCCGTCTCCGCTCCGAAGTCGCCATCGATGACATCGCCTTCGGTCGACGTGTCGTCGTCGGACGCGGCAGCCGCTGCCTTGCGGGCGCGGGTGGCGCCCACGGACTCGGGCGACTCGCCGGTGACCATGTACATGACTCGCTCGCCGATGTTCACGGCGTGGTCACCGATGCGCTCGTAGTAGCGGGCGATCAGCGCAAGCTGCACCGTTTCCTGGAGCGACAGTTGGCCGTCGTTGTGTGCTTCGAAGATGGATTCGATGAACTGCACCTGCAGGTCGTCGAGCCGGTCGTCGATGTCGGGCAGGGCGGCGGCGAGGCCGGCGTGGCGTTCTGCGTAGGCATCGACCGACAGTCGGGTGAGCCGAACGGCTTCTTCGCTCATCGACGTGATGAGTCCTCGGAGGGTTGGCGTGAGCGACAGCCCGTAGACGCGGCGGAGGCCCTTGCAGATGTTGACGGCGAGATCGCCCGAGCGCTCGTACTCACCGTTGAGCTTCATCGCCGTGACGATGGTGCGCATGTCGACGGCCATCGGCTGTTGGAGGGCGATGGCGGCGTAGCAGCGTTCCTCGATTTCGAGGGAGAGCAGGTCGAGGGCGTCGTCGCCGCGGATGACCTCTTGTGCCAGCTCGAGGTTGTTCTCGATGAGTGCCTCGGTGGCCCGAGGAATCGCTTCGGTCACGTGGGCAGCGAGCGTGACGACGGTGTCGCGGATCTGGTCCAGTTCGTCGTGGAAGCTGTGTCGGAGTTCGGTCATGGGTGGACCCGTGCCTTTGGGTTGGTGCGGCTCAGCCGAAGCGGCCGGTGATGTAGTTCTCGGTCCGTTCGTCGTCCGGGTTCGAGAACAATTTTGCAGTGTCCGTGTATTCGACGAGCAGACCGGTTCGACGGTCGTTGGCCTCGTCGAGTTCGACGGAGAAGAAGGCGGTGCGGTCGGAGACGCGGGCGGCCTGCTGCATGTTGTGCGTCACGATGAGGATCGTGTACTCGGCCTTGATCTCGGCCATCAGCTCTTCGATTCGGGCGGTGGCGATGGGGTCGAGGGCAGAGCAGGGCTCGTCCATGAGGAGCACCTCAGGATCGACGGCGATGGCGCGGGCGATGCTGAGGCGCTGCTGCTGACCGCCGGACAGGCCGATGGCCGAGTCCTGAAGGCGATCCTTCACTTCGTCCCACAGTGCCGCCTTGCGCAGGCTGGACTCGACGACCTCGTCGAGCCCCTTTTTGCGGCCGGCGACCCGGGGGCCGTAGGCGACGTTGTCGTAGATCGACTTGGGGAACGGGTTGGGCTTCTGGAAGACCATGCCGATGCGGCGACGAACTTCGACCGGATCGACGCGCTCGTCGTAGAGGTCGACGCCGCGGTAGAGCAGGTTGCCGGCGACGCGGGCCGTGGGGATGAGATCGTTCATGCGGTTGAACGACCGAAGCACGGTGGATTTGCCGCAGCCGGACGGACCGATCATTGCGGTGATCTCGTTGCGACGGATCTTCATGTTGACGTCGCGGACGGCCCGGAAGTCGCCGTAGAACACGGAGAGCTCGGAGACGTCGAAGACGAGGTCGTCGCCGGAGGGCTCGTCCTGAGGCGTCGACGAGGCCGCCGCCGTCGGAACGGTGATGGCGATCTCATCGGTCGCGGTGGTTGCGTCTTCGTCCACTCGTATGCCTTTCAGGGCGTCCTGTACGGAGGGCGTCACATTGACCATCGGTCAGCCTCTCTTCTTCTCAAAGTAGTTGCGGAGCAGCACCGCACCCGAATTCATGAGGATCACGAACGCGAGCAGAACGACGATGGCTGCGCCGGCGGCCGCAGCGAAACCTTCATCTCGGCCGGACTGCTGCACCCAGCCGACGATGACGATCGGCATCGCCGTGAATCGATCGAAGAACTGGTCGGCGCCGAAGAAGGAACCGTCACGCGGGGCCAGGCGTCCGGTGATTGCGCCGACGAGGATGAGTGGAGCGGCTTCACCGACCGCTCGGGACAGCGAGAGCAGCGTGCCGGTGAGAATGCCGGGTGCGGCAAACGGGAGGACCTGGCTTCGGATGACATCCCACTTGGTGGCGCCGACACCGAATGCGCCTTCCTTGAGGCTGGAGGGCACGGCACGAATCGCTTCGGCCGCAGTGATGACGACGATGGGGAGCACGAGAATCGCAAGCGTGATGCCACCGGCCATGAGCGAGCTGTTGCCGTCGCGGGTCTTCACGAAGAGGAAGAGTCCGAGCAGGCCGTACACGACCGAGGGAACGCCGGCGAGGTTGCGGATGGCGATGTCGATGACGGACGTCAGCCAGTTCCGGGGGGCGTACTCCTCGAGGTACACGGCCGCCGAGATCCCGATGGGGAAGGCGAGCACGGCGACGAAGACCGCGATCCAGAACGATCCCGCGATGCCCTGGGAGATGCCGAGTGCATCGTCGGACGATCGTGAGCGAAGCGTGCCGCTCCAGAAGTCACCGAAGCGCTCGTCGATCACGGGCCAGCCGTCGGTGAGCACCTGCACGAGCAGGACGATCAGGATGAGCGTGCTGACGGCGAGCGCCGCCAGGAGCACCATACGGAAGCCGGCGCCGCGGAGGTCGCGCCCTTGCTTGAAGATCTCGTCTTCGACTCGGCGAGCTGCGCCGTTGTTGCCAATGGTTGCCATTGCCATTCCGAACGCCTCCTAGTACTTCTCGCGCACGCGGTTCACGAACCGGCCGGCGACGACGTTGAGGAACAGGGTGAGAAGGAAGAGCACCATGCCGACGAAATAGAGGCTCTGAAAGGTGAGACCCTCGCCGACGACGGAGTCGGTGCCAGTGGCGAGCGACGCCATGCCGGCGGTCATGGTGAGGCCGCCATCGAAGGGCGAGGACGTGAACTGCGAGGCGTCGGCGGCGCCACCGGCCATGAAGACGACCATGGTCTCGCCGAGCGCCCGGGAGATGCCGATGATGAAGGCGGCGACAATGCCGGACACCGCAGCAGGAAGGACGACCTGGGTCGTGGTCGTGGCCTTGCGGGCACCGAGCCCGGCGGAGGCTTCGCGGAGCTCTCGGGGAACCGATGCGAGTGCGTCCTCGGCGATCGAGGCAACCAGCGGGATGGTGAGGATGCCGACACCGACGGCGGCGGCGGCGAGCTGGCCGCTGCGCTTGACGGCGAAGGTGTCGGCCGTTTCGGCGACACCGTTGACCCACCACACGAGAACCAGCGCACCGGCGACGAGGAGAGTGAGCATGAGGATGCGTTGCACCTGCACGGACACCGGCGTGCCGGCTTCGCGCTTCATCAGGTTGCGAGCCCATCCAGCGACCAGCGCCACGTAGGTGAGCACGATGAGCGCGCCGATCACCAGCCAGCCGTTGCGTCCGATGCGTTCGATGAGCTGTGGGCTGATGAAGAAGAGAGCGAAGAAGCCGAGCACGACCGACGGGACTCCGGCGAGCACCTCGAGCACCGGCTTGAGGATCGAGCGGGTGCGCCGGCTCGCGTACTCCGACAGGTAGATGGCCGAGCCGAGCCCGAGCGGGCCGGCGACGAACATCGCCACGATGGTGACGATGAGCGAGGCGACGAGCAGCGTGGGCATGTCGTAGAGGCCTCGGCGGGGGAACCAGCCGGTCTCGCCCCAGGTGACGCTCCAGTCGACCTGGGAGATGAAGGTCCAGGCCTCGTTGACCAGGCTCCAGATGATCAGAATCGAGATGCCGATCGAAACGAGAGCGGCGGAGAAGAAGAACCAGCGGATCGCTGTCTCCTTGCGAAGGCGGCTGACCGGCCCGGCCAGCACGTCAACCGTCAGCGGTGCGCGATCCGGGCGGATCGTCATGTCTGTCATGGGTCGGAACCTACCTTCAGGGGGGTGGGAATCGAGAATCGGGATCGTTGGAAGATCGTGGTCTCGACGGGGGTGCCATCGAAGCCCGGGACCGTGCGGTTGGAGGGGTGGGCCACACGGTCCCGGTTTCGATGATTCAGGTGGGGAAGATGCTCAGCGCATCAGCCCCAGGCAGCACGCACCTCGGCCTTGGCGTCGTCGGTGAGCGGCACGTAGCCGACCTCAGCCACGGCGGTGTCGAGGCCATCGGCGACGTAGAAGTCGACGAACGCCTGGAGGGCTGCGTTCTCGGCGGCCTTGGCATCGTTGACGTAGATGTAGAGGTTCCGGGAGATGGGGTACTCGTTCGAGGCGATCGTCTCGGCGTTGGCTTCGACGCAGCCGTCGCCGCCGTCCACCTGAAGGAGCTTCACCGGGGCGTTGGCAGCGAAGGCGAAGCCGACCCAACCGAGGCTGGTGTCGGAGCTCTCGATGCCGGAGAGGATGACGTTGTCGTCGGCCGACGGGTTGTAGTCCGCACGGGTGGTGGCCTCGACACCGGCTTCCTCGGCGAGGTCCTCGATGACGATCTCGATGAAGGAGTCGAACGTGCCGGACTCTTCACCCGGGCCGAAGATGTCGAGCGGAGCGTCGGGCAGGGAGGCGTCGGCCTCGGCCCAGGTCGTCGTGCCCTCAGCGTTGGGGCCGATGAGGTTGAAGAGGTTCTCGAAGGTCACGCAATCGACCGAGTTGTTGTTGTTGGTCATCACGCCGATGCCATCGATGCCCACGAGAATCTCGGTGTACTCGATGCCGGCGGCGGCGCAGTTCTCCGCTTCGGCGTCCTTGATCGCCCGGGAGGCGTTGGAGATGTCGGTCTCGCCGTTGCAGAACTTCTCGAAGCCGTCACCGGTGCCGGGACCTTCGACGTCGACGAAGACGTCGGGGGCGACATCTTCGAACAGCTCGGCGACACGCACGGAGACGGGCTCGACGGTGGAGGAACCGGAGATGAAGACCTCGCCGGCGACATCAGACGATTCGGCTGCGTCATCAGACGATTCGGCTGCGCTTTCGACGTCGGTCGAATCGGAGCCACCGCAGGCTGCGGCGACAAGTCCGATGGCAAGCATCATTGCCAGAAGGCGAAGCATCTGGCGTGCACTGTTCTTCACGGGGGAACCCTCCTCAGGGTCGTTTCGGGCGAACCTCTCGCCCGCTTCCATTCATGAAGGTAAAGAGGTCAGTTGACGTCCGATTCGCGTCAAGGTGAACAGCAGGTGAACGATTCACCGAAGGTGAACGGCGGGTTTTTGCTCAGAACAGGCGCTGCGTGCCGGATTCGTGGTCGAGCAGCCACCGCTTGATCGGCACGCCACCGCCGAACCCGACCATGGCGCCGTCGGCGCCGATGACCCGGTGGCAGGGCAGCACGATTGCCAGCGGGTTGCGACCATTGGCGGACCCCACCGCCTGCGCGCCGCCGGCCCGGCCGACGGCGGCGGCCTGTTCGCCGTAGCTCATGGTCTGGCCGTAGGGGATCGTGTCGAGCGTCCACCAGACGTCCTGTTCGAAGTCGGTGCCTTCGACGTACAGCGGGAGGTCGAAGTCCTCCCGGTCGCCGGCGAAGTATTCGTTCAGCTGCGTGACGGCGGCGGAGAGGACCGGGTCCTCGGGCCGCTCCGGCAGGTCGGTGAGGTCGAGGACCTGTTTGTGTTCGGTCTCGAACGACACGCGGCGCAGGCCGTTGTCATCGGCGAGCAGGGTGATGACGCCGATGGGCGAGTCCATCCGACACCAGCGCCCGCCGGGCCAGTCGGCTGCAGTCGTCACGGTTGGAGCCACCGCCTCACCCTAGAACCCACAACGGGGCTCTGACCCCTGGAGCGCTCCAAGGGTCAGAGCCCTTTCACGCACCGCGCGAGGCCGACCACATCGAGGTCTGTCCCCACTTGTGGTGGAGTACGCGCGGGGAGTGGCCTTGAGTACCTGTCGGAGGCCCGTTGGACAGCGCGCGGGGCCAAACCTACGATCGGCGCCGTGCGGGTGGTCAGTGGTTGGAAGGTGGGGGCATGTTGACGTTGGTCCTGAGGGATCTCCAGTACCGGAAGGTGCGCGTGCTCGTTGTCGCCGTGCTGATGGCGATCATCATCACGTTGTTGTTCGTGATGACGGGGCTGGTCAACCAGTTCAACACCGAGCCCGTCCTCGCCACCGAGCGCACCGGCGGCGAGCACAACTGGGTCGTGCCCGAGACGTCGACCGGACCCCTCAGTTCCCCACGCGCCGCTCCCCCGGGCGCGATCGAATCGGTCGATGACGTGGAGCCGGTGCTCATCGGCCTGGCTTCACTCGACGGCGCCCGCGCCACGGTGATCGGACGCGCCGAGCCCGGCGACCAGCCGCCCATCTCGGCGGGCCGATACCCCACGGCGGCCGGCGAGCTCCTCGTCGACGAGTCGTTCGGCGCAGTAGTGGGCGACACGGTCGACTTCGCCGGCAGCACCGCCACCATCGTCGGCACGACCACGGATGCCACCGTGCTCGCCGGCGTTCCCCTCGTGTTCACCCAGCTCGACTACGCCCAGGCCGCGCTGGCCAATGGGGCGCCGGTCGTCACCGCGGGCCTCACGACGACCACCCCGAGCTCGCTCCCTGACGGGCTCCGCCTGATGACGGCTGACGAGGTCGCTGCCGATGGCCTCGTTCCACTCCTCAATGCCATCTCCTCCGTGGACCTCGTCCGCGGCCTCCTGTGGCTGATCACGCTGATCATCATCTCGGCCGTCATCTACATCACGGCGCTCGAGCGCACGCGGGACTTCGCCGTCCTGAAAGCGGTCGGTGCCAACGACCGGAGCCTCGCCCTGTCGCTGATCGTGCAGGGCATCCTCATGACGCTGCTCGCCGTCGCCATCGCCGCAGTCCTCCAGCTCTTCATCGCCCCACTGTTTCCGATGACGGTGCGGGTGCCGGGCAAGGCGTTCTGGCAGATCCCGCTCGGCGGCACGATCGTCGCGCTCCTCGCCGGCATCGCCGGCGCCCGAAGAGCCGCCAGCACACCGGCCGCGGAGGCATTCGAATGAGCGACATCATCCTCAGCGTCGACGACCTGGTCGTCGAATACGCCACCGACGGCTACGCCGTTCGCCCACTCGACGGCTTCTCCATGGAAGCCGGTGCCGGCGAGCTCGTCGGCCTGCTCGGCCCATCGGGCTCCGGCAAGACCACGCTCCTCTCGGTACTCAGCGGCATGATCCCCGCCACGGCCGGATCGGTGCGAATGCAGGAGCTCGACGTGCTCAGCCTGCGTGGCACGGCATTGCAGGACTACCGCCGCAACCGAATCGGCATCGTCTTCCAAGGGTTCAACCTGCTCCCCTCGCTTTCTGCCCGGGAGAACGTCGCCGCGCCGCTCCTCGTCGCCGGTACCAGCAAGGCCGATGCGCTTCGGCGGGCCGACCAACTCCTCGAAGAGGTCGGCATGGCCGACCGCCGGGACCACAAGCCCAAGCAACTCAGCGGCGGTCAGCAGCAGCGGGTGGCCGTGGCCCGTGGCCTCGTCGCCGACCCACCGCTCCTCCTTGCCGATGAGCCCACGGCGAACCTCGACCTGATCTCCGCAGAATCGGTCATCTCGCTGCTCCGGGGTCTCCGGGAGGCCGGCCGGACGATCGTCATCTCCACCCACGACAACCGGCTTCTCCCGGCCATCGACCGAATCGTGGAAATGGCGCCGTCAGACCAGGCCCCAGACTCCGCCCCGGAGTCCATCGAACTCGCCGCCGGAGACACGCTCTTCCGCCAGAGCGACGTGAGCGACTTCGTGTACGAGATCGTCAGCGGCGAAGTCGACGTCGTCCGCGAGCAGGTCAACGGGTCCCAGGAACACCTCGCCACCCTCACGAGCGGCAACTACGTGGGCGAGCTCGGCCCGTTGCTCGGCTTTCCCCGATCAGCCACCGTTCGAGCCCGAACCTCGGCCGTACTCACACCGCTCACCGTGCAGGAATTCAAACTGCAGGGACTGGACCGCGCCACCGGCAACTGAGCCAAAACGCGAAACGACCAACGCACCGGGGGGGTGATGCGTTGGTCGTCGCTGGTCCGATCGACTCGTTGGGGGGACATCCGAGTCGGCGGCCGTTCTTGGCGGTGCTAACGGAAGCTGAGCACCGGTGCTTTCACGAAGCCGAAGAAGACGGAGGCTCCGAGGGTCGACGCGCCCAACAGGCAGGCCTGCAGGGCGAGGCGGGCGAGGGGTTCTTTGCTGTGCATCACGACCATATGACGATCCGGTGACGGGAAAGGTCGCGAAGAATTTGCGGCCTCAGACCAGCCGATCGATGCGGCCGCTGGCGACGACCTTCTCGAAGAGGTCCCGATCGCGTCGGTACGTCAACCGCTCCAACACCTTGGACACCTTCACCCAGGCGATCAGGTCCACCTCTTCGTTCACCGCGAACTCGCCCCGACGTACCGTCATCAGCCAATAGCGGACTTCTTTCGACCGGCCGTGGCCGTCGACGTAGGTCATTGCCGGCAGACGAGGTCGATGCGGCTTGCACACGAACCCCGTCTCCTCCTCGACCTCTCGCAGCGCCGCCTGCTTGAACTTCTCACCCGGATCGAGCTTCCCCTTCGGGAAGCTCCAGTCGTCGTACCGCTGGCGGTGAATCAAAAGCACCTTGGCTTCCCGCTTGCCCGACCGGACAACGATTCCGCCCGCCGCCCGAACTTCAGGAGCGTTGTTCTTGGCCACGAATCCGGTCAGTGCCCGGCGCTCGGGGAGCGGCGCTCCAGCACGTCTCGTTCGAACGCGGTGTGCAGATCGAGTCGACCTTCCTTGGCATCACGGTGCCAGGACCCATCGCTGTGCAGCATCCAGGTCTGCAGACCGTCGGTCAGGTTGAGGTCG
>CALBVR010000314.1 GCA_937969565.1 uncultured Acidimicrobiales bacterium
CGGGTTGCGATCGCATGTGACGCGCCGCGCGCCTTGAACGAGCCCGACTGCTGGATCAGTTCGAGCTTGAAGACAACGGTGCCGACGGCGGGGACGCCGATGTCGGATCCGGCGATCGCAAACGTCGGCGTGGTGATGACGTGGGGACCGATCACGGTCGCGGCAGCGCGAATGTCGGCTGGCGAGACGGGCGAGGAGGGCGTTGGGTCGGCGTCGGTCACGGGATCGGTCGGCACGGTTGGTGTGTACCACTGTGGAAACGCACATCGGTGGCTCTCACGACCACGCCCGCCAGACTTCGACCATGGAGTCTCAGGAGACCGAGCCGGGTCAGCGCATCATCTTTCACATCTCGACGGCGGCCGAGTGGGCGGTTGCGCTCGAAGCGGGCGAACTGATCGAGCCGTCGCTCGAGAGCGAGGGCTTCATCCACTTCTCCTTCGCCGACCAGATCGCGGCGACCGCCGGCCGCCACTATCCCGGACGGACCGACCTCGTGTTGTTGCGAACCGACCCGACGAGGCTCGAGCAGCCGATCGTCATCGAGGACTCCTACAACTCCGGCCAGGCATACCCGCACCTGTATGGGCCGTTGCCGGCCACGGCGGTCACCGACGTGATCGAGTTCCCGCTCGGCGCCGACGGCACGTTCAAGACCCCGGCCGCGATCGTGGGCGAGTAGCCAGACTCACCGAAGAAGTCCCAACGGAAGAAATCCGACGAGACGATTCACGATCTGCTTGTTGAAGCCGATACATTCATTACCAAGGGTGGCCTCAGGCACTCGGTCCGGGCTGGCGGCAACTAATCCGAATCGAAATCCAGAGGCCACCCTTACCCCTTTTCTCGCCCAGGTTCTCGGCCGCCCTGGTTCTCAGCCATTCTGCGAATGGAGCCAGCGCAGGCCCCGGGAGACCGAGACCATGGCGTTCGAGCTGTGTCCCTCGCCGAGCATCGTCTCGTAGGTGGCCGAGATGCCATCTCGCTGGTCGAGTTCGGACGCGAGCGCGCTGGCCCGATCGATCATGTTGAACGGAGCGACGTTCTCTTCCTCACCAGCGGTGAGATACAGCCGCTGTGCGTGCGCCGTTTCGGCGAACTGCAACACCGATGCGTCATCCCACCAGATCGAGGGGCTCGCCAGTACCGCAGCGTCGAAGAGGGGTCGATCGAAGATCGTCCGCAGGCCCCAGAGTGCGCTGAAGCTGTGACCGATCAAGGTGCGACCCTCGGTCGTCCGAAAGGATGCGTCGACCCAGGGGAGGACCTGGTGCTCGACGAAGTCGGCCAACTCGAGAGCCCGGCCCGTCTCATCCGCGTCGACGCCGGACACGATGATCGGTGGCGGCACGAACGGGGTGGGGGAGAACCAGCGGGCCCGCATCCGCAAGTACTCCATCATGTCGGTCTCGGCGAAGGAGATCCCGACAACGATCGCGTCCTCGACGGTGCGTTCCATCGCCAGGAGCCGCACCAGATCGACCGTCGTCCCGAACAACCACGCGCCGTCCATCGTCAGGACGACCGGCCAACGTCCGTCGGGCTTCGCGTCGTAGCGGGTCGGCGTGGCGACGGTGATGTGGTGCACGATGCCAGTCCGCTCACACACCATCGTCTCGCTCTGAATCGGCCACGTCATGGCCGACAGTTCACCCCAGCGGCTCGATCGTGTCAGATTGAGACATGATCCACGCCACCACACAGGGCCCCATCACCGTGATCACCATCGACCGACCCGATGTCCGCAACGCGGTCGACGGTCCGACCGCAGCACTGCTCGACGACGCCGTGGCTGCCTTCGAGGCCGATGCCACCCAACACGTGGCCGTCTTGACCGGTGCGGACGGAACGTTCTGCGCCGGCGCCGACTTGAAGGCCATCAGCGACGATCGGGGCAATCGAGTCGAACTCCGCCCTGCTGACGAGATCGTCGGCTCACACGGCCCGATGGGGCCGACGCGGCGCCTCACCACCAAGCCCGTGATCGCAGCAATCGAGGGCTACGCCGTGGCCGGCGGCTTGGAACTCGCGCTGTGGTGCGATCTGCGGGTTGCGGCAACCGATGCCGTGTTCGGCGTGTTCTGCCGGCGGTGGGGTGTGCCGCTGATCGACGGCGGCACCGTGCGGCTTCCCCGACTCATCGGGCACAGCCACGCCATGGACCTCATCCTCACCGGCCGTGAGGTCGCGGGCGAGGAAGCGCGCACGATCGGACTCGCCAATCGTCTGTGCGAGCCCGGGACCGCCCTCGACACCGCCATCGAGCTGGCAAACCAACTCGCCGCGCTCCCGCAGCTGTGCATGCGAAGCGACCGCCGGTCGAGTCATCTCCAGTGGGACAGCGCGAGCTTCGGTGAAGCGTTGAGCTACGAGGCCGAGGTCGGCATGGCAACGATCCAGAGCGGCGAGACCCGCGAAGGCGCAGCTCGCTTCGCCGCAGGCGCCGGCCGCCACGGCGCCCCCGAGTAGGGCAACGCGAAGCGTTGCCGTCAGCCAGCGGTGACGATCTTGGGGCCTTCGGACGGCTGCACGAGGACGTGCCCCTGACCGCTGAAGGCGAGCTGGAACGTCTCACCGGAGCCGCCACGGGCGAGCGACTTCAAGCCACCGGTCGTGTCGGTCTTGACGTTCATCTGCACGCCGGATGTCCACAGCACGACGGCCTGGGGATCGCCAAAGGTCGGTGCAGAAGCGACGTCGAGCATGACGGGATCGCCATCGGTGTGCACGGCCCCGTAGCCGGTTCCCGTGAGGGTCATGTTGAACAGACCGCCGGCCAACATCGCGGCCGCGCCA
>CALBVR010000315.1 GCA_937969565.1 uncultured Acidimicrobiales bacterium
TCGAAGGTTGGGTTGTGGTCGGCGCTCAGCGCTCCATGACTCGGGCGGCGACGGTGGCGCCCAGCTCCCAGCAGCGGTCCGTCGCCGGGCCGTCCACCTCGCCGATGACGGTCACGTCGGAGATCACCTTCTGCCATTGCAGGCCGGTCACGACGCGGTCGATCGAGGTGGTCGCTCCGGTCGTGTCGCTTTCGCCGTGGACGAACATGCCCCACGGCATCCCTGCCGTGTGCTCGAGGCAATCGTTGTAGACGGTGTCGAAGAAGTGCTTCAACGCACCGCTCATGTATCCGAGGTTGGCCGGCGTGCCGAGAATGATCCCGGCCGCGTCGCGCACCTGCACGGGCGACGCGTCGAGGGCTGGAACCGCTTCGGTGTGGACGTCGGTGATGCCGTCTGCCGCAGCGCCGGTCCGCACGGCGTCGAGCATGGTTGGCAGGGCGGCGCCGGGGGAGTGATGCACGATGAGCAACGTGCGGGACGGTGTGGCCATCAGATCCGGGGGCTCACCTGCAGGTCGGGCTTGGGCCGTGGATGATGTTCGCTGTACGGCTCGTCGAGTTCGTCACGCAACGTCGTTGCGAAGGCCTGCAGCGCGGCGAGGCCGGCCTCGTTCCGCTCGGCCCACGCCTTGCTCGGCGGATCCATGTACTGGTGATCGCAACTCGGTTCGTTCAGGTCGACCGGCGGTTTGCCCACCTCCACGTCCGTTGCGACGTCGTCGATGCGCAGGACGGCTCCCTGCAGCAGGGACATCGACGACAGGTACCGCGCCCACCGGTGGGTGTTCATGTCGAAGTCGCCGAGCTTCTCCGCGGCGAGGGCGCCGCGCTGGCTCAGCGCCGTGATCGTCTCTGGCGGCATCGTGAAGTTGAACCCGCCCTCGTCCGGGGCCAGGCGAACCTGCACGACGCGTTCGCGGTAGCCGGGCAGGGTGAGGAGGGTGTTGTCTGCCCAGTTCTGCATCGTCTTGATGATCGCCTTGAGCATCGCTCCGATCGTCGTGACGTCGGTGATGCGCAATGGGTTGCTGCCCTTGCGAGGGGTGGACGGGCAGTACACCTCCTGACCGGGAAAGTCCGGGTGCTCCGGTTCGAGCGAGATGCCGAAGGTCGGCCGGCTGGGTACGAGGGAGTCGAAGAAGTGCATCGGAAAGTTGGACGACATGCCGCCGTCCGCGAGCCAGACCCGCTCGATGTCCTGGGAACCCCACTTCCGGTTGCGGTCGACGGTGTAGAACGGCACGGCGCTGAACAGCAGCGGGAAGCTGAGGCTGACTCGAACGCCGACGATGAGCGGAAGATCGGCCTCGCCGGGCAGGTAACGCAGCGGCTGGTCGGGGTGGAGCGGGCAGGGTCGGTCGCTGGGCTCGATTCCTTCGATGGTTGTGGTGCCGTCCTCTTCGGGAGTGTGGTTCCACTTCAGCCGCTCGAGCACCGCCGGCGTGAAGTAGGACGACCAGCAGTCTTCACACCAGAAGAACGTGTTGGTTTCCAGGGGGAAGCGGTGCGGGCGCCCCATCGAGTAGTTGGTGGCCATGACCTGCAGGTCGATCGATCGGCTGCGGGCGACGGCCGGTGGCACCGGGTTGGTCGTGCCCGCATCGATGGCGCCTCGGTAGGCCCGGACGCCTTCGGGACCCCACAGGTCACCGATCGTGAGCACGGTGCCCGTCGTTCCGGTGGCGCATTCGGAGAAGAGGTCGTCGATCCAATCGGTGATCGGCGTGACGGTCGCTCCCGGCCGTGGGGTGTGGCCGTCGCAGATGCCGAGGTTGTTGGCTTCGATTGCGTCCTTGGTGTCTCCGAGAAATCGCGTGACGAGGACGGCATCGAGTGCGAGCAGCGCGAGCAGGCCGGTGAGCACGGCGAAGGCGATCCATCCGCCACCGAGCGATGCCACGAGCACTGCGACGACGAGGATCACGGCGGTGGCGACGAGAGCAGGCACGAGGCGGGCCTTGGTCGCTGTCAGCACGAGCCGAGCGAGCATCGGCATCCGTCCGGTGGAGCCGCCGCCACTCCTTCGCATTTCGTCGATTGCGAAATCCCAGAACCGGGCCAGTGGCGCGGCCGGCTGGATCATGTGGAGCATGCTCTCGCCGAGTTCGGTCGGCAGTGCGTCGAGTCGCTCGAAGCCGCCGGGTGTGCCGGCAGGTTGGGTTTGGCGGTGGTATTCGCAGGCGGCTGCGGCCGCAGCGCCGATCGCTCCGGCGGATGCGCCGCCGAGGTTGACGAACCGATGGGTCTTGGCGAGCTCCCGGATCGTGCCCGGATACACGACCCCCGACGTGAGGCCCCCCTTCATGATCATGTCGCAGGGTTGCAGGTCGTCCTGGTCGCTCACGTGGTCCTCCGCTCGGTTCCGCGTCGAGCGTGGGTATCCCCGCCCGATCCACCACGATCCCGCAGGAAGCGCCGGTCAGGCAACCTCTCGGCGCTGGATGCGTGTGACGGTGACCAGGGCAGCGAGCTCGATCGAAACGATCACGACGTGGATGGCGAAGTCGACGATGGGCGGGGCGGCCGCGTTGGCCACGGGGTAGAGGGGGTCGATGATCATCTCGAAACCCTCGCGGGCCACGTTCATGATCAACACGACGATGTACTGGGTTGCGTTCTGGGTGACCATGACGAAGGCGGAGATGATGATCATGACCGTGAGGCGGGCGCCGGTTGTGTAGAGCAGGTTGAGGCTCGGGTCGCCCTCGGTGGAGAGCCCGGCCTCGGCGAGTGCGTCGTGGTCGAAGAAGAGCTCGACCACCTGGGCGGCCATGATCAGGATGAGCGCTCCCTGCATCAGGTTGACCCAGAGCGGGATGCCGCCCTTGGACGGACGGGTGAGTACGGAAGTCATGGCG
>CALBVR010000316.1 GCA_937969565.1 uncultured Acidimicrobiales bacterium
CCGGCCGATGTTCGGGCCGAGGCGGAGGCGGTACATCCGCTGCGTACGATCGGCACGGCCACGGACATGGCCAACCTCGTCAACTGGTTGGCCAGCGACGAAGCCCGCTACGCCAGCGGCCAGCTGTGGGTCCTCGACGGCGGACTCTCCGCCCAGGTCCAGCAGATGCGCCTGTGAGGCCGGACTCTCGGCCCGTGTCGTCGATGGACGACACACCACCGGATCCGCGAGCTACATACCGCGCCGTTCGTGACGAGCTCGTAGCCGCGCTCCGCTCGATCGACGAAGCCACGGCGGGGGCAATCGTTCCGGCGTGCCCGGCCTGGTCGGTCAAGGACGTCGCCAGCCATCTGAGTGGACTCAACGCAGAGCTGCTCGCCGACGTGGCCGGGCCGCTGGGGTCAGACGAGGCAACCGCCCGACAGGTTGCCGATCGGGCGTCACTTTCACTGAGCGAAGTGCTCGATGAGTGGAACTCTTTGGATGCGGCGCTCCATCGTCGCTTCGGTGAAAACCTCGACCGGGCAACTGCGCTGCTGGCCGATCTCGTGGTCCACGTGTACGACCTCGAGGAGCTGCTGGCCCAACCGACCGTCGCCGCTGCTGCCGCCACCCCAATGTCGGCCCACCGCTACATCCCACTGCTCCAGGATCGAGTCGCCGACGTGACGCAGACTGCGCTGACCATCACGCTGGACGACGGCTCGCACTGGCCTGCGCCGGATGCGGACATGGTCAATGCGGTCGCCGTGGACACATCGGCCCACCGCTTCCTCCGGGGAGTGGCCGGCCGACTCACCCGCGCCGACGTCGAAGCCTTCACGTGGAGCGCCGACCCATCCGACATCCTCGACCGGGCCTGGAACCAGTACGGACCGTTTCGCACCTGACGGCGGACTCGGGCGGCGCCGACACTCAGTCGGGTGGCAGCAGCAGCCCGGACCCGAACGCGTATGGCGTACTTCCCGCCATCAGGTGGGGCACGTCCAGATCGCCTGCGCCCAGCGCTCTATCGAGCCCGATCAGGATGTCGGCGGCATGATCGGTCCGGCGTTCGTGATGGCGAGCGTAGCAGTCCGCTGCTGGCCGTCAGGCAGGTGGCCGATGAGCGATGAGCTGGGTTGGGGAGACGACACCTGCCCCAAGGGCGGCGCGCAAATTGGCGAACATGGCCGGCCAGTTCTCCCCCATGAGGTGTGAGAGGTCGACCGGCGGCGGGTGTTCGGATGCGGTGGCCAGCGCGGTGCGGACGAGTTCGAGTCGGTCGATCGCCTCGTGGGGTTCCAGCCCGGCGTCGACCATCGCTGACCGGTAGTCGTTCGGGGAGGCGAGGAAGCTGGCCGAGGCGCTGCTGGCCCAGGGCATCGGGAAGCCGAGGTCTCCTTCCCCGACACGCATGATGTCGTAGATGGCGACCGTTCCACCGGGTGCGGCGACTCGGGCGAGCTCCTTCATCAGCGCGCCCTTGTCATCGATGTTCATTCCAACATGAAGCATCACGACGACGTCGAACTCAGCGTCTGCGAAGGGAAGGTCGAGTCCGTTGCCCTCTCTGAACGTGGTGGTGTCGGCCATGCCCACGGCCGCGCTCAGGTCTCGTGCGGTGGCCACGAACGCACTGGTGAGGTCAACGCCAGTGACCGAGCAGCCGGTGGAGCAGGCGATTGTTCGGGCAGCGCCGCCAATTCCGCAGCCGACGTCCAGGACACGCGACCCAGCCTTCACCCCAAGGTCTGCGAGGAGCGCATCGGTCGCCATGCGCCCTCCGAGATGGAACTCGTCGACCCCTGCAAGATCATCCGGGTGGAGCGAGTCCAGCTCGTGGCCAGCGCTCACCAACTCGCTGTAGATCCGGTCGGTGAGGCCGGCTTGCTGGTAGTGCTCGCGAGTGTTGTCCATCCGGTCAGTCTGTCAGTGTTGATCCCGAGAAACCGGAGCGCGCCCGCCGTGTGGTTCAGTTGCCTCCGTGGAGGCGGCGTACCCGTTGCTCCACCGACCGGACCAGCGAGTTCACAACCAGACTGATCAGCCCGGCGATCACGATCAACGCATAGACGCGTGCGGGTTGAAACGTGCGTTGCGCATCGCCGACCAGGGCGCCCACGCCGTTGACGCCGGTCAAGTATTCGACCAGCAGGGTGATCACGAGGGCGACCGGGGTCGCCACGCGCACGCCGAGCAACACCGCTGGCATGACCGCTGGCAGCAGAACGCTGCCGATGGTGCGCCGCCGTGACAGCCGAAGCGAGCGGGCCATGTCCAACCGCACCGGATCGATGGAGCGAATGCCGGTTCGCGTGTTCAGCATGATCGGCCAGACTGCGGCGAGCACGACGACGACGATCTTCATGGGCTCGTCGAAGCCCAGCAGGAGCGTGGCCACGGGCACCATGGCGGCGGGCGGCAGGGCACGGGCGAATTCGAACATGGGACCGAAGGCCCGGTCGGTGCGCGCCGACACGCCCACCGCAATGCCGATTGCCACGCCGACGATCATGGCGATCACGAGACCGAGGCTGAACGTCCGTGTGGTGTCGATGATCGCCGGAATGATGTCTTCGCCCTGCCCTCGGGTGAACAGCGCCGGCCACCACGACGATGGCGCCGGGTAGAAGGGCGAGTCCGGGGAGCCGATGATCTCCCACACGATCACCAGGACCACGAGCGGAACCAGGCCCGTGAGGACCTCGAAACGGCGACCCCGCGCGGAGTCGCCCGTCGGACGACCGGAGCGGTCCATTGTGGTCACCACGATCGAACGTCCGACGTGTCTCCTCCGGGCACCAGCGCTCGGACAACGGTGCGGAAGATCGCATTGAGCACCACGCCGAGGAGTCCGGCGACGATCACGTAGACGAACATGAGCGCGGGCTGAAGTGCCTGGCGGGCACGGATGAGGCCGTCCCCGATGCCTGCGGGGTTGCCGACGATTTCGGCGACGATCGCAAGGACGAGGCACAACGAGAGCGCCAGGCGCAGGCCCACGACGACCGAGGGAAGCGCTGCCGGCAACACGATCTTTCGAACGGTGGCGAGCCGGCCGAGGCGGAACATGGCGCCCACGTCGCGCAGCTCCGATGGAATCGCGTGCACTCCGCCGATCGTGTTGACCAACACGGGCCAGACGCCGCCGAAGATCACAAGGACGAGCTCCATGCGCAGGGAGAACCCGAAGATGAGTAGGGCGGCCGGCACGAACGTGATCGGCGGGATGGCTCGGGTGACTTCGAAGCTGGTCATCGAAAACCGATAGGCCGTGTTCGACAGTCCGAGGATCAACCCAAGTCCGAATCCGACGGCGCTGGCCACGGACCATCCGAGCAGGGTCACGCCGACGGTGTGGATGACGCGCCCGAGCAGCTCGCCCTCGGTCACTGCGGCCCGAGCCGCCACGAGAATCTCCGAGGGGGCAGGCAGGAACTGGAGTTCCGCCACCTCGGCCCGCACGAGCAGCTCCCAGAGCACTGCAGCCGCGACGAGCACGGCAGCCCCTGCGGGGTTCAGCGCCTGCCATCGACTCGTTCCCTCAGCGCGTCCCAAAGATCACCTCGTGGACACGGGAGCGAGCGGCCAGGAACTCGGCGGACTCGCGGGTTCGAATCTGGGTGCGGGGGCGAGGACAGTCGACGACGACATCGGCCGCAATCCCTGCCGGTTCTCCGCCCAACACCACGACCCGATCGCTGAGGTAGACGGCCTCGTCGATGTCGTGCGTGACGAACACGACCGTCGTGGACGTCTCTGCAACCAGCGCGAGCAGCTCGTCCTCGAGGTCGGACTTGGTGAGCGCGTCGAGTGCGCCGAATGGCTCGTCCATCAGCAATGCGGCCGGGCGAGATGCGAGCGCTCGGGCGAGCTGGACGCGCTGCTGCATTCCGCCGGAGAGTTGTGGGGGGCGGTCGTTGGCGCGATCGGCGAGGCCCACCATCTCGAGCGTCGCAGCGACGCGCTCGCTCCGTTCGGGCTTGGAAAGATGGCCTTCGAGCGGCAGTTCGACGTTTGCGGCCACCGTGCGCCATGGCAGCAAGGCACTGGTGTAGTCCTGGAAGACGAGGCTCACGCCGTCGGGCGGGCCGTTGACGGGGCGCCCTTCGAACCGTACGGTCGACCCGGCCGAGGGCTCCTGCAGCCCGGCGAGCACACGAAGCAGGGTGGTCTTGCCGACTCCCGAGCGGCCCATGATCGAGACGAACTCGCCAGTGGCCACGTCCAAGGAGACGTCGTCGAGCACGGTTCGGTTCGCGCCGACGGCACCGACATCAGCCCGGACGGACCGGCACTCGAAGCTCATGTCGGCGCACTCGCCGGACGGTTGTTCACGTGGTCTCGCCGACC
>CALBVR010000317.1 GCA_937969565.1 uncultured Acidimicrobiales bacterium
GGTTCGGACGCTCAGGTCCGGGGCGCAGCTGCCGGCCATCGGTCTGGGAACGTTCGGGTCCGACCATGTTGATGCTGACATCGTCGGCTCGGCCGTTCGGACGGCCATCGAGCTCGGGTACCGCCACATCGATTGCGCGTCGGTGTACGACAACGAACCAGCGGTGGGCGCAGCCATCTCCGCCGCCGTGGCCGACGGCGTTGTCGCCCGAGGCGAACTCTGGATCAGCTCGAAGGTCTGGAACGACCGGCACGATGACGTCGCTGCCGCGTGCGAGCGATCGATCCGCGATCTCGGCGTCGAGCATCTCGACAACTATCTGGTCCACTGGCCGTTCCCGAACCATCACCCGCCCGGCTGCGACATCGATGAACGGAATCCGAATGCCGTGCCCTACTCGCACGACCGTTTCATGGCCACGTGGGCACAGATGGAATCGCTGGTCGAGCGCGGTCTGGTTCGCCACATCGGCACGTCGAACATGACGGTCGCAAAGCTGGAGTTGCTCGTCGCCGATTCGCACATCCAACCGACCGTCAACCAGATGGAGCTCCACCCGCACTTCCAACAACCAGGACTTTTCGGCTGGTTGCAAGAGCATGGGATCGTCCCGATCGGCTTCTGTCCGATCGGCTCACCGCAGCGACCGGAACGAGACACCACGCCGGAGGACTCGGCCCCCACCGAGGATGCGGCGGTCCGCGCGGTTGCGGAGCGACTCGGTGTGCACCCGGCCGTCGTCTGTGTGAAGTGGGCGGAGCAGCGTGGCCAGATTCCCATTCCGTTCTCGACCACGCCCCGCAACATGGCGGCGAACCTCGAAGCAGTCACCACGGCACCATTGACCGTCGACGAGATGGCCGTGCTGGCAGCAGCCGATCGCAACTGCCGGCTGATCAAGGGCCAGGTGTTCTTGTGGCGCGACGACCAGCCGTGGACCGACCTCTGGGACGAAGAGGGGACGATCGCCGGCTGAGGTCGAGTCGGGTCAGCTTCGGAAGATCTGGTCGTACCATTCGTTGCGAAAGCGGCCCTCGGGATCGAGGTCGTCCGCCAACCGGATGAAGGCATCAGCGTGTTCGTACTCGCCGAGCACATCGGGGCCGAACGGCGCCACCTTGCCCCAGTGGGCCCGAACTCCGAATGGTTCGAGGGCGTGCCAGACCGCCGATGCTGCCGACGCAGCCATGGCGTTGTCGAGCACCCAGGTGAAGTGGAACGCAACCGAGTCCCGGCCCTGATGCGGACTCATCCAAAAGTCGTCGGACGCCACCGTCCGTACCTCGCTGATGAGCAGGGCGTCTCGCATGACAGCTTCGATCGAACAGAGCGCCCGGGCGGCATCGGGAAGGTGCCGTCGATCGATGAAGAACTCGGATTGCACTTCGTCGCCGGCACTCGGCGTGAACCCGAGCTTGAAGTGCGGGAGCCGATCTGCCCAACTACCGATGATGCCCCGCTGTTCGGTGCAGGCATCGGCCGACAGCGCCCGAATGGGATGACGATCGACCGCACTCGGCGGTGATCCGAGGACGTCTTCGGGGAGCGGCCGGGCGGCGTCGGACTTGATCCACAACTGTTCGATCGTCGTATCCCAACGGGTGAAGGCGCTGGTGCTGTCGCCGAGTGCGGTGATCGCATCGAAGTTCGCTGCCCATTCGCCGATGTCGAGGTCCTCGTGAACCTGTTGATGCATGGACCACGACGGTTGAAGGTCGAGCGTGATTCCGGTGACGATGCCGAGCGCACCGAGTCCCACGACGGATCCGGCAAAGCGCGGGTCGTCCCGGTCGATCGTGATGAGGTCACCGCTGGCCAACAACAGCTCGATGCTCCGCACGGCCGTGGCGAGATTTCCGTTGGTGTCGCCGGAGCCGTGGGTTCCCGTTGCCACCGCACCCGCCACCGAGATGTGCGGCAGGGACGCCAGATTGTGCACGGCGAGGTCGTACGCCCCGAGTTCGGGGATGAGCGCCCCGTAGGTGACCGCGCCTCGTATCCCCACGGAAGCCGCGCCGGGATCGATGTGGGCGGCGGTCGGCAGGCTGGTCAGGTCGACGATCACGTCGCCATCGGCGCAGGCGTTGAAGGAGTGGCGGGTGGACAGCGCACGGACCCGATCGGCGCCAGCAACGATCGTGCGGAGTTCGTCGACATCGGCCGGCCGAACGATCGAGCCGACGTACTCGTGGTTTCCGGCCCAGTTCCGTTCCCGTCCCATCGCAAAACTCTTGCACACGGAGCGGCAGAGGTGTCGTTCACCCGACCGGCTACGGTCGGAGGCATGAGCACCGGATTCACCGATCGAGACGTTCCCGACCAGTCCGGCCGGACCTTCCTCGTGACCGGAGCGAACACGGGTCTTGGGCTGGAGACCGCCCGAGTGCTGGCTGCTCGGGGCGCCCGGGTGCTCCTCGGTTGTCGGTCCGAGGCCCGAGCGAACGAGGCGATGCGTTCGATCGAGGCTGACCATTCCGGCTCGGACCTGGCCTTCGTCGAGCTGGATCAGGCCGACCTGGCATCGGTTCGGCGGTGCGCCGATTCGGTCATCGCAGACGAGGCTCGGTTGGATGTGCTCGTGAACAACGCCGGCATCATGATGCCGCCGCGGGAAGTCACCACGGATGGCTTCGAGTCACAGCTCGGCGTGAATCATCTGGGCACCTTCGCGCTGACCGGCCTGCTCCTGCCGAAGCTGGCGGCCGGCGACGCCGGCCGAGTCGTGATCACCAGCAGCCTTGCGCACGTGCAGGGCGAGATCGACTTCGACGATCTCGCAGCCGACAACGACTACTCCCGACAGGCTCGGTACCAACAGAGCAAGCTTGCCAACATCCTGCACATGTACGAACTCGACCGACGCCTGCAGGCCGCCGAATCGACCACGATTGCCGTCGCCTGCCACCCCGGAATCGCCGACACCGAACTGGCTCGACACCTCGGTCCTCTCAAGCTGCTCCTGCCGGTGCTCCGACCGTTCTTCAACTCGGCGGCGCAGGGTGCCTGGCCGACGCTGCAGGCGGCGACCGATCCGAACGCTTCGGGCGGCGACTACTACGGGCCGACCAAGCGGGGCGAGACGAGCGGACCGTCGGCGAAGGCTCGGTCGACCTCGCGGGCCCGGGATCCGGAGCTGGCCCGCCGGCTGTGGGACGTGTCGGCCGAGCTCACCGGTGTCGATCCCGAGTTCTGACCCTGTCGAGCCGCCGACCGATCAGCCGGCCCCGGCAACGCGCCGTCCATCGACCCACACATCGGTGAGGTCGGCGGGTCGAGCCAGTCGCACGACCTTTTCGAACGTCCGGGCTGCGTCATCCACGCCTGTCCACGAACGCAGCGGCGACGCGGCGCCATCGACTCGAACCGCAACGGCATCGAATCGGCGGCCAACCTCGAGCAGGCCGATCGGCTGACCCAACAGGTCGGCTCCGCCGCGGGTCGCCATCCAGAATGCGGTGACGGTGTCGATGCGCTGCCCTTCGATACGACGCGCATCCCGGGGAACCGACGGATCCACGCCGTCCTCCAACATGCGCGAGGAGGTGACTGCGAGCTGGCATTGCGAAAGCAACCCGGGCTCGCTCCCCCCAGCAATGTCGGTACCGAGGCCGATCATCACACCCGCATCGAGCGCCTGACGGGCCGGGAGCACCGCATCGCCGAAGTACGAGTTGGACAGTGGGCAGTGGGCGATTCCGGCAGATCGTTGAACGAGCCGATCCCAATCGCTGGACGTTGTGTGGCCGGCGTGGGCGAGCACGGTGTGCGGCTGAAGGAGCCCGAAGGAGTCGAGCGCTTCGGTGTCGGACATACCGAATCGCTCGATGGCATGACCGTGTTCCCAGTCGCTCTCACTGCAGTGGGTTTGGATGAGCACGCCCTCGGCGGCGGCAAGCTCGGCGAGTCCGCGCATCGTTTCGTCGGTGCACGCCGGGGCGAACCTCGGGGTCACGATCGGATGAACGAGGCCGGCTCCACCGTCGATGGAGCGAATCGATTCGATCGAGCGGCGGCTCGCAGCGATGGCCTCCGACGGCGAGGCGTCCCGGTACCACTCGGGTGTTCCGTCGGGGTGGTCCATGGCGACCCGCCCGACGAACGCCCGCTGCCCGAACCGGTGACAGGCGGCCGCCAGTTCGGTCGTGGCCGGTTCGTGGATGCTGGCGTAGTAGACGGCGGTCGTCGTGCCGTGCGAGAGCAGCGTTGGCACCATGTGGGCCCAGACCTCGGTGGCGAAGTCGACGTCGGCGAAGCGAGCTTCGAGCGGGAAGGTGTGAGCAAACAGCCAGTCCTCGAGGGGCAGGTCGAGCCCGGTGCCGAGTTGCGGCCATTGCGGCGCGTGAATGTGGCAGTCGACGAGCCCCGGAAGGAGCAGGCGGTCGGCGCCCAGTTCGACGTGTTCGTCGGCGGGCTCGACATCGGGTCCCATCGCCACGATCTCGCCGTCCTCGACCACGATCACCGTGTCGGGGATGACCTCGTGCTCGGTGGCCGTCGGAGTCTGATGGACGGTCGCTTGGATGGAGAAGCGCATCGGCCCAGTCAATCAGAGCTCGACGCGGTGGACCTCAGTTGACGGGCTCCATGTACGCCGCCCATGCCCAGCCGGTGAATCCGTTGTGGGAGACCTGCACCCACGTTCCGCTGGGTTCGCCGATCTGTTCGACCTCAGCCCCGCCCGGGAGCAGGGCAACGATGTTCGACTCGAGGTCGGGGGTGACCCGCATGTTCAGTCCGGCCCCATCCGTCTTGCCGACGACTCGCAGCATGTTTCGGTTGATGGCTTCCGCCGGTTCCGAGCCGAGGGTCACGATGGAACCTTCGGGGGCGAGCGCCATCAGCGTCAATGGCACCCAACCGGAAGCGTCGCCGTAGTCGACGTGCGTCCATTCGCCGATCTCGCTGCCGGTCGTAGCGACGACGGCGTCGATCGGAATTCGCAGAACTTCTCGGTGCTCACGGCCAGGCCCGCCGCGCAGGATGACGCCAATCGGGGATGTCGGGATGAGCAGGTCCGGGTCGGGGTCCGTCTCCGCGGCCGGGTCGATGTCCTCGTTGGCCACGCTCGCGACAGCTGCCTCGTCGGCGAATGCGAACGCTGCG
>CALBVR010000318.1 GCA_937969565.1 uncultured Acidimicrobiales bacterium
GGATCCAAATGAGCGGCCCCGCCTTTCTCTGCATCGGCGCCCAGAAAGCCGGAACGACCTGGCTCTACCGGGCACTCGAGAACCAACCCGACCTCTGGCTGCCTCCCGTCAAGGAACTGCACTACTTCGACGAGAAGCGGATTCACCCCCGCTCCTGGTACGAGTTGCTGCGCGGCACGGACGGCGTCGCCGGACGCTGGCGCCGTCAACTCGGCACCGAACGGCGACGTCGGGCCCACGAGGCCGACCATCCGGAGGCGGCGGAGCGGGCGGAGTGGAGTCGCAACTACTTCTTCGGTCCGACGTCTCCGCAGTGGTATGCGTCGCTGTTTCCCACCGATCGCATCGGCGGCGACATCACTCCCGAATACGCCTTGCTCGATCCCGAGGGCATCGAGGATGCACTCGCCATCAACCCCGACCTTCGGGTGATCTACCTGCTTCGCCATCCGATCGAACGGGAATGGTCCGGGGCCGTCATGCGCAGCCGGGGCCTCGGACGCTCAACCGACCTCGTGCTGAAGGGCGGCCGACGTCGGCACGCCCGGTACCTCGAGAATCTCGACCGATGGCAAGCGGCGCTGCCGCCGGGACGACTCTTCGTCGGCTGGTTCGACGACATCGCCCAGCACCCCCAGGCACTGCTCAGCGAGATCCTCGAGTTTCTCGGTGCGTCCACCATCGACCCGTCCCTTCCGACCGGCCGACCGAACAGCGGAGGCGCCTCGACGATGCCGGGCCGCCTGGCCGCACCGCTGGCCCAGGAACTGCGACCGCAACTCCACCAGCTCGCGACCCGATTGGGTGGCCCCGCCATCGAGTGGGCCGAGACAGGCGCCTGGCTCGAGTCGGCCAACCCTGACGACGACATTCCGTATCCGTTCCGTCGCCCCGGAGCCGTTGAACTCGTCGGAACATCAAGTCTCATTCTGTGACTCAAGTCGTCCGCTCGACGTGACGAAATCCCTCATGTGGAGCAGGCAAGAACACCCAATCGCAAACTCGTCGTCGTCGACCTCGAGAATGTGCTCTTTGGCGTGCACGAGCAGCTCGTCGGCGCTGACCTTCAGTCGCAGACCGAGCTGATTCTCGATCTGGCCCAGGCCCGACGCCTCGACGACCAGCTGATCGTCGGGTGCAACCCGCACCTTGCGTTTGCAGCCAAAGCGGCGTTCCCTCGAGCACAGCTCCTCACCCGCAAAGGCGCTGACGGCGCAGATCGGGCGCTCATCGAGCACCTCGACATCGCCCATGTTGCCGCCCGGTACCGCGAGCTCTGCATCGTGTCGGGCGACCATGCCTTTGCCGACCTTGCTCACGAGGCCCGGTTCAACGGTCTGATGACACGCGTAGTCGCTCCGCATCAGGGGTTGTCGGCCGCTCTGCGGTTGCAGGCCGACGTCGCCGTGCGCCTCCCTAAACCTGCAGGAGGTTGGTCCGATGCGGCCGCAGCCTGAATCCGACGACGTCCAACGCCTGTGGCGCAAGGCCGATGCACATGTGCTCGAACGCCGATTCTTCGAACGCACCCGGGTCTCTGCCAACGGTGAGCTGTTGTGGGCAACCAAGAAGATGTTTGGCCGGGTCGCCAACCAGCGGGCCTTTCTCGTGACCGAGAATCTGTCGCGTGACGGAGCGAAGGTCCTGCTGCAGGACGAACATCATTTCCCAGTCGGATCCCGGGCGCGACTGAAGCTCGGCATCGAATTCACCGAGGTGGAGATCCTCGGCGTGCAACGACCGCCACAGGGCAAGACCTCACTGCGCCTCACGTTCATCAATCCGAGCGCGAAGTTCAACCGCGTCGTCGAGCAATATCTGCCCGTGGGCAACGAGTTCGAGCGCGTGCCGCACGAAAGCCAGTGGGCCGGCCTCTAGCTCACCGCCTGTCGCGTCGGGCCTCGAGCGTCATCTGCTTCTTCGTGGCGGCCCAACCGCAGATCGGGCAGCTGCCCAGATCGTGATTTCGAGCCGGACAGTATTCGCGTCCGAAGAAGATGATCTGAAGGTGGCGATCTGCCCACGTCTCCTTCGGGAACACGGCTTTGAGGTCCCGCTCCGTCCGTTCGACCGTGGTGCCGTTCGACAGGCCCCACCGATGCGCGAGCCGATGGATGTGGGTGTCGACCGCAAAGGCCGGCACGCCGAATGCGCCGGACATCACGACGCTTGCTGTCTTGTGCCCGACGCCGGCGAGCGATTCGAGGAAGTCCCAATCGGGGATGATCTCGCCCCCGGCATCGAGGATTTGGTGCGCCATGGTCGACAGATTGCGAGCCTTCGTCGGAGCGAGCCCGAGCTGCTTGATGTGGCTGAGGATCTCCTCCGGTGACAGCGCCGCCATCTTCTCGGGCGTGTCTGCGGCGGCGAAGAGCCCCTTCGTCACTTCGTTGACCTTCTTGTCCGTCGTCTGGGCGGAGAGCGCCACGGCGACCACCAGCGTGTACGGGTCCTTGTGGTCGAGGGGCACCGGAGGGTTTGGATAGAGGTCCTCGAGGATCTCGCCGATCCGATCTGCCTTCTCCGCTCGCTTCATGACCCGACCGTAGCCGCCACTCGGCAGGCCCGACACAAGATTCTCGGTCATTTTCCGACCGATTGACGCTTCGTTGTCAGACGGCGTCCACGGGCTTCCGTAGCGTGACTTGCGAGCCACGGGAGGTGCGGGAACCAATGATCGACATCACGACATTCCAGAACTTTGGAGAAGGCCTCGACGGCTGGAGCTACCGGGGACAGGACCGCTGTCGCCGCAAGCTCGCCGACACGGTGGCGCTGCTCGTGTTCGCCTCCGATCTCGGGGGCTGGGAAGGCAAGTACGGCACAGAACTCCGCGAGACGCATGTACGAACCGTCGACGCGGTCGACGGTGGCCATGCACTTTCAGCCCCGATCTCGCTTTCTGCCCCGTTCGACGGCGAGCAACTCGAGATTCGCACCATCTGCCTGGAGATCGACGGAACGGCCGACCTCGACGCATTGCTCGAGGATGCGGCCAATGGTTTCGAGGTCAGCATCGGCGGCCATCAGCCCCGACCGTGGCACGACCCGTTCCTGGCGTTCGGCTCGACCTGGTGGACTCCGAACGCCGTCTCGTACCGGACGCTGTTCGAGGATTGCTGGACCGTCAGCGTGGCCAACCCGGTGGTTGGTGGGCGTGAGCCGCTCCAGACCGTCGTGGCCGACGATGAGCGGCCTGACACGGTGGCCCGCCATCTGGCTCGCAGGGGTATCACGCGGCTTGTCTCGTTCGAGAGCGATGGCACCGTCAGCCAGGAGCGTCGCCGCTATCAGCATCGCGGTGAGGCCACCGACTGCGCCATCGGCGTCACCTACTCCGCCTGAACGTGCCTGGCACCTTCGACACCTGAACGTGCCTGGCACCTTTGGGGGCAAAAGGTGCCAGGTTGCCTGTGACTAGCGTCACGTTTTAGATGGCGACTGTCTGAGTTGATCGTCGATCCGCATGAGCCAATCGGCTCACAATCGGACCCCGCAGACCGAAGGGAGTGCTGCCGACGGGCAGAGCGCCCGGGGTGTCGAACTGCGGAGGCGACCCATGGATGGCACGA
>CALBVR010000319.1 GCA_937969565.1 uncultured Acidimicrobiales bacterium
TGAGCGTGGTGGTCACCACGCCGACCGTCGGGAGGATCTGCGGGAAGATCACCTGGAAGAAGGTCTGCGACTCGGTCGCGCCGTCGACCTTGGCCGCCTCGATGAACTCCTGCGGCACGGCCTTGATGGCTGCCGAGAGGATCACCATCGCGAAGCCGGTCTGGATCCAGATGAGCACGATCATCATGAACACGTTGTTGAACGGCGGTTCCTGCAGGAAGATCACGATGTCCGGCTCGATCTCGCCGTTGGCACCGAGGATGAAGCCGCCGAGGCTGCGCCGGAGCAGCTCGATGAACAGATAGCCGAAGACGATGATGCCGATCGTGTTGCTCGTGAACGGCGCCCGAACGATCGCCTTCTTGTAGAGGCCGTAGCCGAGCGACGCCAGGATGGCAGCGAGGATCAGCAACACGATGATGCGCGGCGCTCCGGAATGGCTGAGCTTGCCGAGCTCGACCCACACCGAGTTCAGCACACCGGTCTGGGTGCGGTTGGCCGGCCGAGGCTGGTATTGCAGCCGCCAGACGATGGACGCGCCCACGAACGAAACCGCCATCGGCATGAAGATCAGCGACTTCGCGAACGCCTCGGCGCGGCCCGCCCGCTCTGCCAGAACGGCGATCGTGAGACCGAGGCCGACCGACACGGTGGTCACGGTGAGCACCCACCACACGTTGTTGAAGAACGTTCCTCGAAGGACGCTCAAGGCGGCGAAGGCGAACAGGAAGAGGCCGGCGAGGATCGGCCCGACGGAGGAGCCGGTGCGTTCGAAGCCGGCTTCGCCGTTGCGGCGAACGCCGGACACGACGCCGATGATGACGCCCGAAATGAGCAACACGGCGCCGACCCAGAAGAGCTGCGATGTGAACATGCTCGTCCAGTTCGAGAAGTCGAACGAGTCGCTGTCGTTCCAGAGCTCGACGTAGTTGTCGAAACCGACGAACTCGCTCGAGTCACGGTTGCGGAGCGACAAGACGATGGTTCGAATTGCCGGAACGACCAGTGCCGAGAAGAGGAAGAGAATTGCCGGACCGAGGAAGATGACGGCGCGGGCCCGGTTGTCGAAGGCAGCAAGCTGTCGATCGGTGGGGTTCTCGTTCCAGGCGAGCCGAAGCCCGAGCAGGACCAACGGCACGATCGCAGCGATGGTCGCATCGGTGGCATTGCCGGCGAACGGTGACAGGAACCATGATCCGATTGTCCAACCGACGGCCGCGCCAAGCAGCGCCCCGGGGATGGGATCGGAGCCGCGCATGACCCGCAGGCCGGCGCCTGCGGCGATGCCGATGGCGGTGGCGACGATCACCTCGACGAGGCCGATCGAGCCTCGATGCCAGGCCTGCACGTTCTGACCGATCATGAACCCGGTGAGAACGCCCATGGCCACACCGAGGGCGAGGCGGGGAACCCGCGGCAGCATCCGCATGACGAACAGGCCGCCGCCCCAGACCACCGCACCGAACAGGGGCCACTCGATGTGGCCGAGGAAGCCGCCGCCGGCGTTGAAGGCGATCGGGTCGCCGGTCGACACGATCGGAAGGATCGAACGATTGCCGCGGAGGATGCCGAAGAAGAGCGCTGCGACCGCGCCGCCCGTCAGGGCGGTGAACAGGCTCCAGTTCTTTGGAGCGAGGTTCATGACGAGGTTCGCGAGGATCCAGGTACCGCCGATGAGGCCCACGGCGATGAGCACGACGAGCAGCGTCGACGCCAGCCGGTCGAACGAATCCGGACTTCGGAAGATGAAGAACGTGGCGATCAACAGGACGAGCCCGAAGAACACGCGAAGGAATCCGGAGCCGCGGGTCAGGACCATCAGGCCCGCTCCCCACAGAATTCCACCTGTTGCGAGCCATTGAATGGTCTCGAGCAGATCGAGCGAGCCGGGTTCTCCCCGACGCACCACGACGAATATGACGGCTGCGATCAGCCCTCCGATGGCTGGAATCGACGTCCCCAGACGACCCATGTCGTCATCTCCCCCCACGCTTGCGACTCAGTTGAAAACAAATCCGGGGGCAGGCAGTTCGCCTGCCCCCGGACTCGGTACTACTTCAGCTCACCGGCGTCCCGGCGAGCGGTTGGATCACTCAGACGGCCAAGCGGCGTCGATGGCAGCCGCTGCGGTAGCAACGTCGGCATCGCCGTTCACCATGTTGGTGGCCTGGGTCCAGAACTCACCGGCGCCGACATCGGCGGGCATGAGGTCGGAACCGTCGAAGCGGAAGGTCTCGGCCTCCTGCAGGAAGGTCACGAAGCCCTGACCGAGCGGCGACCAGAGGCTGCTGTCGGCGTTGATGTTTGCGGTGTTGAAGCCGGAGATGCCGCCGCCCTTGGCCTCACGCTGTGCGACCTGGCGAGCGTTGGCGTACTCGGGCGAGCCCATGTACGTCATGACGGCCCACGTGGCGTCGTTCGTGTTGAACGCACCGGTGAGGTTGCCGCCACCCATGACCGGACGATCCTCGGCGGTGATCGACGGGAAGTAGAACACGTCGACCTGGTCCGAGGTGCCCTCGGGCAGGAAGGAGGCGAAGAACGAAGCCTGACGCACCATGGCGCAGTCGTCGTTGATCAGGCCCTCAGCCGGCTCGTTGGCGAAGTGGGTCGAGGAGATGGTGCCGCCACCGGCGAAGACTGCGCCGGGGGTGTTCCAGAGATCGAGGATCTCCTGGAAGATGGTGGTCACACGCTCGTCCGAGAACTTCAGCTCGTTGGCGACCCACTCGTCGTAGGCCTCGCCGCCGTAGAAGCGGAGCATGAGGTCCTCGGTCCAGTCGGTGAAGACCCAGCCGGTTGCCTGGCCGGACTCGATACCCACGCACCACGGGGTGATGCCGTCGGCGATCATCGTGTTGGTGAGCTCCTTGAGCTCGTCCCAGGTCTGCGGGATGTCGTAGCCGTTGTCGGCGAAGACGGTGGGCTTGTGCCACACTATGGACTTGAGGTCCTGCTTGACGGGCACGCCGTAGTAGGCGCCGTCGACGAGGCCGAAGCCCATGTTGGAGTCGGACCAGTTGGCCGACACCGAGTCGAACACGTCGCCCGGGAGCTCGTTGACGAAGCCGTCACGGGCGAAGTCGGCGA